>NZ_JALBHA010000469.1:0-5045 GCF_023006445.1 Bradyrhizobium sp. SHOUNA76 | reverse complement strand
GGCGAACCTGCGTGACGAGGTCGTCGGCCGCACCCTTCGTCGCGGGCGACGTCGCCGGATTGATCAAGGTCAGCGCTTCAGCACGACGCGCAGTGCCGGCCGACAGCATCAGCGTCGCGGCGGCCGCAATCCCGAACAGGCGCATCGGGCTTGCCCTGAGACCCAAACTCCTCAGCATGGAATCCTCCCTGAATCTGGACAGCGGATTGCGATGCTCGTTCGCGGCCCGCGTCATCCCTGTTCAATTGCAGTCGCTCCCGGGATTAAATTGCGGACAGCGATGTGAACGCGCCATGAATGAACGGAGCTGGGCCCCGCGCTGCGGCGCCGTGCCGCGACGGAAGGAATTTTGAAAATGACTGTTTACGCGATTGCACAATTGAAGATGACGGACCGCGCAGCCTATGAGCGCTATCAGGCGCGGTTCTTCGATGTGTTCAGGAAGTACAATGGTCGGCTGCTCGCCGCCGATGAGCGCCCGCGCGTGCTCGAAGGGGCGTGGCCGCACGACAAGCTCGTCATGATGTCGTTTCCCGACGAAGCCGCCTTCCTCGCCTTCTCGAACTCACCCGATTACGAGGAGATTTCGCGCGATCGCAAGGCCGGCGCGCAGGCGACCGTGCTGCTGGTCGAGGGATTTGCGCCGGCCGGCTAGCGCGTCACCAGAACGGCCCGTAGCCGAACACGAAGGGTGCGGGCACGCGGTAGGGATAGGGACGGTAGTGCACGGGCCGCGCGTAATAGCGGGGATCACGGCGCACGAGGGGCCGTGCAATGTATTGGTTTCGCGCGGGTCGCCGCACATCGAAAACCGCGATCCCCGCCGAGGCCTCTGGCACTGTCACCCTTGGCGCAGCGAACGCGCGAGGCAGGCCGGCGGCAAGCGCGACGGCGACGACCACTGCAACCCATCTCGTCACCACGAACCCCGCGAGGCGACTACGCTGTTTGGTTGGCGGGGCATTGAGCCGGGCCTCAGCCGCGGCGCCAGTAGCAGCTCACACGCGGCACGATCACCGTGCCGCTGGGCCGGAATTCCTGCACATAGGTGGCGTTGCACACGCGGACTGCGTCCGGACCGGGATTGTAACGCGGGTAGACGCCGTCCGGGCTGTCATAGGGCGTGACGCGCAGCCGCGCCGGAGGCCGCTTGCGCGGTGGCGGGGCGTCAGGTGAGGCCTGGGCGAGGCGGATCTCGGGGCCCGCCGTCTGGGCCTCCGCGCCAACGCAAAATGGCGAAAACAACCCCATGCACAGTAGCGTCAGCGCTGTTTTCGCTCGCATTTTTCCGCCCACCTGAAACGTCCCATTTAAGACCCCACGCTCCCCGTTTTGGAAGCGCCCGTCAACCTCGCCGCGTTTATAAAGCCGGATGCATCGCCGCGGAACCCGCGCTAAGAGGTGGGCATGTGGACGGAATCGAAAGCACCCTCGCTGGCCGAGATGGAAGCGACGGCGCATGACATCTTCGAGCGCCTGCCGGCGGAGTTTCGCACCCTGTGCGAGGGCGTGATCATCCGCGTCGACGACTTCCCGTCCGAGGAAGTCCTGGACGAGATGGAATGCGAGAGCGAGTTCGATCTGCTCGGACTGTTCCAAGGCATCGGCCTGCCGCAGCAGAGCCTTGGCGACGTGGCGCGGCTGCCCAACATGGTCTGGCTCTACCGCCGTCCGATCCTGGATTACTGGGCCGAGCACGACGAGAGCCTCGGCCATATCGTCCGCCACGTCCTGATCCACGAGATCGGCCACCATTTCGGCCTGTCGGACGACGATATGGCCGCGATTGAGGCCAAGGCAGAGTAGGAAGTGCCGCGCGGGAGGTGTGCTCCCTCCCCCGCTTGCGGGGGAGGGTTGGGGAGAGGGTGTCGCCGCAATGGGACAGTCTCCTAGAGGAGAGAACCCTCACCCCAGCCCTCTCCTGCAGGCGGGAGAGGGAGCGCACCTCCTCCGTGGCTTGATCCCGCCAAGCAGACTAGACCTGCCGAATTCGGTCTAGGATTCGGGCCTCGATCGGGATAAATACGCCTTCCCTGATCCACCCCCGGGAAAGCCCAACCATGGACAAGTTCACCACGCTGGAAGGCGTCGCGGCGCCGCTGAAGATCATCAATGTCGACACCGACATGATCATTCCGAAGCAGTACCTCAAGACCATCAAGCGCACCGGCCTTGGCAAGGGGCTCTTCTCCGAGCAGCGCTACAAGGACGACGGCAGCGAGAATCCGGATTTCGTCCTCAACCAGCCCGCCTATCGCACTGCGAAGGTGCTGGTCGCCGGCGACAATTTCGGCTGCGGCTCGAGCCGCGAGCACGCGCCCTGGGCGCTGCTCGACTTCGGCATCCGCTGCGTGATCTCGACCTCGTTCGGCGACATTTTCTACAACAACTGCTTCAAGAACGGGATCTTGCCGATCCGCGTCAGCCAGGAAGACCTCGACAAGCTGTTCGACGATGCCGAGCGCGGCGCAAATGCGACGCTGACGATCGACCTGCCGAACCAGGAGATCCGTGGTCCCGACGGCGGCAAGGTCAAGTTCGAGATCGATCCGTTCCGCAAGCACTGCCTGATCAACGGCCTCGACGACATCGGCCTCACGATGGAGAAGAAAGCCTCGATCGACACCTATGAGGACAAGCTCAAGCGCGAACGCGCCTGGGCCTGATCGCAAGTTTTCGTTCGAGCCCCGGTGCTGATGGCGCCGGGGCTTTTTCTTTGTCCAAACTATCCCTTATAGCTTCCGCGCATGCTGCCCGAGATCGTCACCTTCTGGCATGGCCCGATGGACGCGCTGCGCCAGACCTGTCTGCGCTCGCAGCTGGCGGCCGGCCACAAGGTCACCGTCTACAGCTTCGACACCATTCCCGGCCTTCCCGCCGGCGTCGCCAACGCGGACGCCGAAGCGATCCTGCCGCACGCATTCTCCGAACGCTTGCGGCCGCCGCAGCCGGACGGAAGCTGGCGCGACTGGACCACGCTTCAGTTCAGCGACTTCTTCCGCATGAAGCTGATGGCGAAGGGTCTCGGCCTCTGGCTCGACGCCGACGTGCTGCTCTTGAAGCCCGTCGAGATCGATCCGGCGAAGCCTTACTTTGCCTGGGAGCGCCCTCGGCAGCTCGGCAATTCCGTGATCTATCTGCCGCCCGAGCACGGCATCGTCAACGCCTTCGAGCAGCTGATGGAGCAGGAGGAACTGACGCCGAACTGGCTGTCGGTGCGCCACCGCATCACCTTCATGGTGCGCCGCCTGCGCGGGGGCTCGAGCCGCCTCTCCGACATCCGCGTTGCGATCTATGGCCCCGCAGCGCTCACCGCGCTCGCGCGCCGCACCGGCGAACTCGCATGCGCGCTGCCGAAGCAGTCGTTTTATGCCGTGCATGCCGAGCCGAAACTTTTCTTCGATCCGTCGAGCTATCTCGGCCTCGTCACCAACCCCGAGATCATCGGGCTACACATCTCGCCCAAGGGCCGCGGCGGCGAGAAGCCGATCGCGGGCAGCCTGTATGCGTGGGCTGCGGAGCGGTTCGCTTAGCTCTCGTGCCCCGGACGCAGCGCAGCACTCCCGGCGATGCGAAGCATCGTCCGGTGTGATGCGCTGCTGAGCCGGGGCCCAGCAATCCGGTGAGATGGGTCCCGGCTCTGCGGAGCGGCACTTCGCGCCGCGCCGCGTCCGGGACACGAGATCGGTTTCCTTGTCTCGATCCAGTTTGATCCAGCGCAACGCGCTCCTGCATCATTGTGCTTAATTCGCTCCAATTCCGGCGTCCGAAGGGAGCTTTCCATGAGCACCGCAAGCAGGCCTTATCCCATCATGCAGGACCTCATCGAGTCCTTTGCAAGCTGGCTGAAGCATCGCCGCGAGTTGAACGAGATGCGGCAGCTCGACCGTGCCGACTTCGACCGGATCGCCAGCGACCTCAGGATCGCACCTGACGACCTGGAGGAACTGGTTCGCCACGGCAAGCACGCCGCCGACGAATTGCCGAAGATGCTGGAACAGCTCGGCATCAGCGCCGAAGGACTCGGCCGCGCGCAGCCGCTGCTGCTGCGTGACCTGGAACGCGTGTGCTCGCTGTGCAATCACAAGGGCCAATGCGATCGCGAGCTGGCCGACGGCACCGCCGCGGAGAACTATCACGGCTTCTGCGCCAATGCCTCGACACTGGAGTCGCTCGATCGCAGCGCCTTGGCGGCGCAGGACAACCAGAAGCCGGAGCTCTCGGTGCTGTAGAACGCGCCGAGACGACCCCGTCACAACCTTCTTGCACAGGTCCGGATGCGGGGCCTGATCCGGCCGTCTTTCAATGGCTGAGCCGGTTCGGCGCGCGCGATGGCGGCAATCGCGGGCGCGCACAGGTGTGAAGCACCTCATATGCTCGCCGCGCGCGCCGGTCTAGCCTGGGGCTTGTTCGCCTCGCGCCTGTCGTGATTCTCCTTTTCGATCATTGCACGTGCTTCGTTCCGCAAGGGACACACCATGGACGCCGCCATTGCTGCGAAAGCCGCCGTCGCCGCGACGAGCAGCCGCGACCGGAAGACCCGCGTCTTCATCTCCTATTCCCGCAAGGATTCCGTCTTTTCCAACCGGCTGGTCGACGCCCTCAACGCGCGCGGCTTCGAAGCCTATCTGGACAAGAAGGACATCTTGCCGGGCGAGCCGTGGCAGGAACGGCTCGAAGCGCTGATCCTTTCCGCCGACGCGATCGGCATCGTCATCAGCCCCGACCTGATCGCCTCTCACGTCTGCGCGTGGGAAGCCGAACGAACCGAGAGCTTGCAGAAAAAACTGCTGCCGCTGGTGTATCGGCCTGTCGCCGACGCCGACCTGCCGCCACGCCTCGCGCGGCTCAACTACATCTTGCTGCGCGACGGAGACGATTTCGATGCCGGACTGTCGGCGCTGGCGGTCGCTCTGGATACCGACATTGCCTGGATTCGCCAGCACACGCGCATCGGCGAGCTGGCGCAAAGGTGGGACGGAGCCGGCCGCCCGGCGTCCGGAGGCCGCCTGCTGCGCGGCGAGGAATTGACCGACGCCGAGGCC
>NZ_JALBHA010000468.1:0-5053 GCF_023006445.1 Bradyrhizobium sp. SHOUNA76 | reverse complement strand
CGCCGCTGGTGCAGGCGCAGGCGGCGTGGCGGCGGCAAGCTTTGGCTGTTCCGGTTTGGGCGCTTCCGGTTTCGGCTCGGGCTTGAGATCTACCTTGGCCTCGACCTTGGGTTCGGCCTTGGCCTCCGGCTTGGCGGCGATTGCGGTCTTGGTCCCATCCGGCAGCAGACGGCGCAGCTCGGTCGGGCCGATCACCAGCACCGTGCCGACCAGTGCGAGCAGGCAGAACGCAATGAAGGCCTTGGATGCGGTCATCATCGGAAAAGAACCTTGGGTGACAAATCAACCGAGGCCCGCAAGGTGCGCCGATTTGGCCACGGCAGCAAGTCGGTCGAAGGGATGATCGCTTAGCCCAATGCGCCGGGGATGAACCGGCGCGGCCCCCTCGGCGTCAAATCAGCGAGGCCGCGCCGCGGCTATATTTTAGGATTTTCCAGTGACCGCATTTTTTCGCACCGCGCCATGGCTGGCGCTTGCCCTGACGCTCGCCGCTTCTCCCGCGCTGGCGGCCTCTGGCCCGCCGCCGGGCTTCGTCCTCACCGACAACGCCGACCTCGCCTTCACCTCGCCCGACGGCGCCACCAGGCTCGAGCAGTACTTGAAGGACAGCGAAGACCTTTTCGGCGTCAAATGGCAGGTCTGGGCACGACGCGGCGAGCAGATGACCGAGCTGAAGCCGGAGCAGGGCTACGGCGCGGGCTTCCGCTTCACCAGCGATTCGCAATGGCTGGTGCGGATGCAGAAGACCGGCTCGGGCTCGCAGGATCTGTTTCTCTATCATGTCGAGAACGGCGCCTTCGTCAACGCGACGAAGAAGTCGCTCAGCGACCTCGCCTGGGCCTATTTCCACAGCCGGCCCGACACCAACAGGATGAAGCTCGACTACCACATCTCGGCCAATCTCGTGAAAGGCACGGAAGATGCCTATCGCTGGCTCGGGGTCGACTGGCCTAACAACCGCTACCTCGTGATCTCGCTGTCGGGCGAAATGGACAAGCATCCGAAGAACGTCGCCGTGAAGGGATTGGCGGATTGGAAATGCCGTTATGACCTCATGACCGGGAAGTTCGACGTGCCCAAAATGTTCGCCAAGGGCAATGCGGAAGCGTTGAACTGGGAGATCAAGCGGTAGGCCCGACTTGGCAAAGGCGCGCTTCGCGCGCCGTGCCCACCACCTCCATCCGTCATGGACAGATCGTGGGCACGGCGCGAATGCGCCTTTGCCCAACTCCGGGAGTTCCCGCTACGGGACTTCCCGCGCTGAGGGAACCAACCCACTGATTCCGCTCCGATTCATAGTTCCCTAACCCTCGATGGTAACGGGGTCTTTTCGGTTTGGCTGCATCTTGCGTCCCACGGGAGGGCTGCATGGGCACATCGATCCGATGGACCGCGCGCATGCGCGCGTTGCTCCGTCGCTGGCGGGGAGCGCCACTGACATGGCTGATCGTCGGCGGCTTCGTGCTGATGGCCGCGATGGCCGTCGGCACCGCGCTGACCGTCGACCGCTTCCGGCAGAACGCGATCGAGAGCGGCCGCGAAAGCCTTGAAAACTCCGTGCGCCTGCTGGCCCGGCATTTCGACCGCGAGTTCGAGGATTTCGCGGTGCTCCAGAAGAGCATCATCGCCGAGCTCGAGAGCCGCGGCATCGAATCCGCCGACATCTTCCGCAGCGAGATGGGCACGCTGGCGATGCACGAGGTGCTGCGTGCAAAAGCCAGCGGCTGGTCCGACGTCGCCGGCGCCAATCTGTTCGATGCCAGCGGCGTGCTGATCAACTCGTCGCGGCGCTGGCCGGTCGCCGACGTCTCGGTCGCCGACCGCGGCTATTTCAACCGCCTCAAGAACGATCCGGCCGCGCAGGAAGAGATCGAGGTCGTACAGGGCCGGATCGGCAACGGACCGGCGATTGTGCTCGCACGGCGCGTGTCCGGCCCGCACGGCGAATTCCTCGGGCTGGTCTCGCGCGCGATCGCACCCGAGCAGCTCGAATCCTTCTTCGCCTCGACCGGGCTTGGCGAGGACTCCTCGATCGCGATGCACCACCAGAACGGCCAATTGCTGGCGCGCGTTCCGCGTGTCGATGCGATGATCGGGCAGAATTTTCGCAAAGGCACGCCGGAGCAGATGGCGGTGTTCGAGCGCACCTTCGTCTCCATGCAGATCGCAAGCCCGATCGACGGCAAGGACCGCATCGTCGCCTCGCGCCTCCTCGCCGGCGAGCCGCTGGTCGTGGTCGCGACCAAGTCGCTGGACGCGACGCTCGCGACCTGGCACACGCAAACGAAATTCTTCGTCACCGTCGCCGTGTTGTCGATCGGCCTCTTGGTGCTCACGCTGTTCCTGATCTTCCGCCAGGTCACGCACCGGCTATCGCTCGAGAAGCAGCGGCTGGACACCGCGATGAACACGATGACGCAAGGTCTCCTGATGTTCGACCAGGACGAGCGGCTGATCGTCTGCAACCGGCGTTACATCGAGATGTACGGCTTGTCCCCTGATGTGGTGAAACCCGGCGTCACTTTCCGCGACGTGATCCAGCATCGCCATGAAAGCGGATCGTTCCACGGCGACGTCTCGTCCTATTGCGACGACATCCTGAGCAATGTCGGGCGCACGCAGAACACGATCGTCGAGACCGCCGACGGTCGCCTGATCGAGATCAAGAACCAGCCCGGCGCGGCCGGCGGCTGGCTCGCCACCCATGAGGACGTCACCGCCCGCATCCGCGCCGACGAGCGCATCGCGCATATGGCGCATTACGACGCGCTGACCGACCTGCCCAACCGCGTCTTGATGCGCGGGCATCTGGAGCGGCGCGTTGCCGAGCTCCGCGAGGGAAAGCCGTTCGCCATCCTCTATATCGACGTCGACGAGTTCAAGGGCGTCAACGATTCGCTGGGGCACGAAGTCGGCGACGAGCTGCTGCGCCAGGTGGCGATGCGCCTGCGCGCCTGCGTCAGCGGCAACGATCTCGTCGCCCGGCTAGGGGGCGACGAATTCGCCATCGTCAAGGCCGGCACAAGCGACAAGGCCGAGCTGACGGCGCTGGCGGAAACCATCCTCGCGGCGTTGCGCGCGCCGGTGGATTGCAAGGGCCAGGACATCGCGACCGATGCCAGCATCGGCATCGCGATCGCGCCCGACCACGGTGACAATCTCGACGATCTGCTCAAGCGCGCCGATCTTGCGATGTACGCGGCGAAGTCGGAAGGGCGCCGCACCTACCGCGTCTTCGCACCCGAATACGATGCCAAGGCGAGGCTGCGCCGTCAGCTCGAGCTCGATCTGCGTCAGGCGCTCGTTCGCGGCGAGTTCGAGGTGCACTATCAGCCGCTGGTCGATCTCGCGGCCAACGTCGTGACCGGCTGCGAGGCGCTGCTGCGCTGGCGCCATCCGGAGCGCGGCATGATCTCGCCGGCGGACTTCATTCCCGTGGCGGAAGACACCGGGCTGATCGGCGAGATCGGCGAATGGGTGCTAAAGCAGGCCTGCACCGAGGCCGCCTCCTGGCCCGGCCAGATTCACATCGCAGTCAACGTCTCGCCGGTGCAGTTCCGCTCGCGGACGCTGGCGCTCAAGGTCGCCGCGGCGCTCGCGGAGTCCGGGCTTGCGCCCGGACGGCTCGAGCTCGAGATCACCGAGACGGTCCTCATCCGCGACGACGAGGAGGCGCTGACGATCCTGCAGCAGCTGCGCGAGCTCGGCGTGCGCATCGCGCTCGACGATTTCGGCACCGGCTATTCGTCGCTGAGCTATCTGCACCGCTTCCCGTTCGACAAGATCAA
This sequence comes from Bradyrhizobium sp. SHOUNA76, assembly GCF_023006445.1. Taxonomy (NCBI): domain Bacteria; kingdom Pseudomonadati; phylum Pseudomonadota; class Alphaproteobacteria; order Hyphomicrobiales; family Nitrobacteraceae; genus Bradyrhizobium; species Bradyrhizobium sp. SHOUNA76. The sequence continues at coordinate 1,265 of NZ_JALBHA010000468.1, read as the reverse complement.
GATCGACCGCAGCTTCATCAGCGACATCGGCGAACCCGAGGATTCCTCCCCGATCGTGCGGGCCGTGGTGCACATGGCCGCCGCCCGCCACATGGCGACGACCGCCGAAGGCGTCGAGACCGAAGCCCAGCGCGAGGTGCTGCGCCAGCTCGGATGCAGCCAGATGCAGGGCTGGCTGTTCAGCCCGGCCGTGCCCGCAGCGAAATTGAAGCAGCTCTTGTCGGCGCACGCCGCGGCGGCTTAGCGGGCGGCGCAGTTCATCGCCGCACTCCGTCGACAAAGCCCGCATGCTCGATCCCTGTCTCGCGTTGATCTCCTGGTCGGTGTCATTCGACCACTTCGTCGGCCCGCAGCAGAATGGAGGTGGGAATGGCAAGACCAAGGGCCTTGGCTGCTTTCAAATTGACCCCGAGCTCGAACTTGACCAGCTGCTGCACGGGAAGATCTTCCGGCTTCGCGCCCTTGATGATCCGGTCGACGCAGCGGGCGGAGCGCCGCAGCATGTCGGGCGTGTTCGCACCCTAGCTCAACAAGGCGCCTGCCTCGGCCAGCCCGAACGGCGGCGCTTCGAGAGCAATCGTCCGGTCTTCGATATAACCCAGCTCGCGCAGTCCCGCGCGGAATGCGTCGTGAAACGGACGACCGATTGCGGAGCGATCCACACAATGCCCACACGCGGAACATGCTCACGCTGCTGAGCGCGCGCGGGCAACGCACCCAAGGTGGTCGCGCCGCCCAGGATGATGATGAACTCTCGCCGTCTCATGTTCATCCCCGATCGGAGAATGGACGGGAACGGCAAATACCGCGGTTCGGAAGTGCTTAGGCAGCCTCCGAACCCTTCGGCGCGAACATCCGCGTCGGGAAGGAAGCTCGATTTGTCCGGCGCGGACGGGCCCGATCGCGACAACCATGTGACGGCCTGCCTCGCGCCCCGTTGTAATCAAACATTTTTCCGTCCGTTCACCCATCGTGCGTTTGTGAAAATCGCGCGCCTGCTTGGAGCAGGATCGGACAAAGCATGCTCGCTTCAGGCAATACGCCGGGCCCTCGCAGCCATAGAACGCGCGAAGACCCGTACAAGTACGGACGACCGATTTGAAGCTCGACGCGATCCGAACGGAGCCACGCCATGACCGGAAACACTGCTCCCATGCGCGATGCCTCACAGCAGGGCGTCCCCCCTGCCCCCGGCGCGCAGCCGGACGACAGCTCGCATTCCGAGCGGCGCACCGCCGGCGCGGAGATGGCGCGCGTGCTCAGGA
>NZ_JALBHA010000467.1:0-5069 GCF_023006445.1 Bradyrhizobium sp. SHOUNA76 | reverse complement strand
CTCGACCGTGCAGACGCTGGTCGACCGCGCCCCCGAGGGTGCGCACGAGAAGGCCACAGCCGCGATCCGGAGCGTGGCCGGCGTGATCGATATCGAGCGGTTGCGGGTGCGCATGGTCGGGGCGACCACGTTCATCGACACCATCGCGAAGGTGCCGCGGACCTATCCGATCGACCGGGTCGAGGACATCAAGCGCAACGCGCAGACCGCCGTCACCAAGGCGTTCGGCGATGCCGACCTCACTTTTGCTGCGGTGCCGGTCGCGCGCGACAACGAGACCGTGCGCGACCGCATCATGGTGATCGCGCGCAATTCCGGGCTCGCCATCCACCATGTCACGGTGCACGATCTCGGCGCCAAGCTGATCGTCAGCATCGACCTCGAGGTCGACGGCGGAATGCAGCTCGACGCCGCCCATGACGTCGCCAACACGCTGGAGCGTAACATCCAGGTGGAGTTCGGCGACGACGTCGAGGTCGACGTCCATATCGAGCCATTGGAACCGGAACTGCCGTTCGGGGTCGATGCCACGCCGGAACGGGTGCGGACCATCGCCGCCGCGCTGACGGAATATGCCGCCGACGGCGAGATCCACGACATCCATAATGTCCGCGTCCGCAACACCGATGCCGGCGAGATCGTCAATTTCCACTGCCGGGCCACGCCGTCGATGAGCGTGATCAAGGTGCACGAGCATGTCGACGCGGTCGAGCGCGCGCTGCGGCGCGCGTTCCCGAGCGTGAAGCGCGTGATCAGTCACGCTGAGCCGCCGCGCGCGTGACGAGGCGCACGAGACGAAGAATGTGCGAGGAGTCACACGTTCTCGTTTCGGACTCCTCGCGTCCGTGAGTTTGCGGGCGCACGACGCGCAAACTGCGCGTTGGATAAGAATAATTTCGCGTTAACGATTCGTTGACTCTCGACAGCCCGCGAAAACTGGATTCAAATCGCTGTGATTCGGAAGCGATGTGGGGCTGCTTCCGGACTTCAGTTGCAAGCTGGTTTTCAGGGGGCCGAAGGCATGTCGCGTGCAGACGCCGCGAACGCGTGCGTCCAATCCGATTCGATCAAAGGATTGGCGCAATCGATCGCGAAACCTGCCTATCATCGGCTCTTGATCGCAGAGCCGGCGCTTCGTCGCGCCGTGCCGACGCTCATCATCGCATTCCTGATCACGATCTGCCTCGGCGCGTTCGTGCAGGTCGTCGATCAGACGCGTCAGAAGCGGATGGTGATCCGCCACGACATCTCAGCGCTCGCCGATCTGCTCGCCGAACGCATCGACCGCCTCACCTCCGTGCGGCAGGAGCGGCTCAAGAACATCGAGAGCCTGCCGGCACTGCTGCCCGATCTGATCCCGACCTGGGGCACGGCCACGGGCCGCCACGTCATCGTCACCTCGGCCGGCATCGACCGCCGCGTTCTCGCCCGCATCCCGATCGACAGCGACCCTTCAGGCAACGACCGCCTGCTCGATGCCATCACCACGGCGCAACTGCTCGCGGCGCCGACGCGCGACGGCAACATCTCCGACATGACGCTGCCGAGCGGCAACGCCGCGATGGCGACCTCGCGGCAGATCAAGTCGATGCCCGGCTTCGTCACCGTGATCCAAGAGCGCAACGAGCCGATCTGGGGTTCGGACGCCGCGCTCTCGGTGACGCTGTCGGCGACCACCGGCTTCGTCGTCCTGATCCTCGGCTTCGCCTTCCACTGGCAGTCCACCCGCGCCCGCGAGGGCGACCTCATCAACGACGCCGTGCGCGGCCGGATCGACACCGCGCTCAACCGCGGCCGCTGCGGCCTGTGGGACTGGGACCTGTCGCGCGGCCGGATCTTCTGGTCGCAGTCGATGTTCTCGATGCTCGGCCTGGACGGCCGCCACGAGCTTCTCACCTTCGGCGAGGTCAACGCGCTGGTGAAGTCCGACGACATCGACCTGTTCGCGATCGCCGACCAGCTCATCTCCGAGAAGATCGACCACATCGACCAGACCTTCCGCATGCAGCATGTCGACGGCCATTGGATCTGGCTCCGCGTCCGCTGCGAAAAGACACGCGGGGCCACCGATTCCAGCGTGCACCTGATCGGGATCGCCGTCGACATCACCGAGCAGAAGAGCCTCGCCGAGCGCACCGTCGAAGCCGACCTCCGCCTGCGCGACGCCATCGAGACCATTCCGGAAGCCTTCGTGCTGTGGGACGCGAGCGACCGCCTGGTGCTCTGCAACTCGCACTTCCAGCGCCTGCACAAGCTGCCCGACAGCGCCGTCATTCCCGGCACCTCCTACGAGACCGTGCTCGAGGTCGGCCGCATGCCGGAGGTCCGCACCCGCCACAACGAGACCGCGAGCCAAGGCCCGGGCGCGCGCACCTTCGAAGCCCAGCTCGACGACGGCAGCTGGCTGCACATCAGCGAGCGCCGCACCAAGGACGGCGGCTACGTCTCGGTCGGTACCGACATCACCCGCATCAAGGAGCACGAGCAGAAGCTGGTCGACAACGATCTGCGCCTGCGGGCCACCGTCATCGACCTCAAGCGTTCGCAGGCCGCGCTGGAGCGCCAGGCGGTTGAGCTCGCCGATCTCGCCGAGAAGTACCAGCGCGAGAAGACCCGCGCCGAGGAGGCCAACCAGACCAAGTCGAAGTTCCTCGCCAATATGAGCCACGAGCTGCGCACGCCGCTCAACGCCATCATCGGCTTCTCCGAGATCATGGGCTCGGGCATGTTCGGCGAACTCGGCAGCGAAAAGTACCAGGAATACTGCCAGGACATCCTGACCAGCGGCCACTACCTGCTGGAGGTCATCAACGACATCCTCGACATGTCCAAGATCGAGGCCGGCCGCATGAAGCTCGACCTGGAAGAGCTCGACCTGGCGCAGACGCTGGCGGAATCCCTGCGGGTCGTCACCGGCCGCGCCCAGGACAAGCACCTGACACTCGACGCCGACATCGCAAAATCCATCTCCGTCGTCGCCGACCGCCGCGCCACCAAGCAGATCATCGTCAATCTGCTCTCCAACGCCGTGAAGTTCACGCCCGACGGCGGACGCATCGTGGTGCGCAGCCGGCAGCTCGACGACAGGATCGTGCTGATGATCGCCGACACCGGCATCGGCATCGCGCCGCATTCGCTGGCACGGCTCGGCCGCCCGTTCGAGCAGGTGGAGAGCCAGCTCACCAAGACCTATCACGGCTCGGGCCTGGGCCTCGCGATCGCCCGCTCGCTGGCGCAGCTCCACGGCGGCTCGATGCGGCTGCGCTCCAAGCTGGAGGTCGGCACCGTCGTGCGCGTGACCCTGCCCCGCGACGCGATCAAGGCGGCGTCCGGGATATCGGCCGCGGCTTGAACCCTACAATTGCAGCGTCGGCGCCACTTCGCGCGCGATATTGACCAGGGCCGCGATCAGCGGCGTCATCGGATCGCGCTGCGGGATGACCATGCCGATGCTGTAGTTGACGTCGGGATCGACGATCGGGATCGAGCGCACCGTGTCGGAAAGACCGAGCGTCTCGGCGAGCTTGGCCGGCATCACGCTCGCCCAGCGCCCGGTCTTGACATGCGTGAACAGCACCAGCAGCGAGTTCGAGGTCAGCGTCGGCGTCGCCTCGGCGCCGACCGAGCGTAGCGCGCGGTCGATGATGCGGCGGTTCTGCATGTCTGGCGTCAGCAGGCACAGCGGCACCTGCCCGACCTCGGTCCATGTCACCGTCTCGCGGTCACCGAACATCGCATCCGGCGCGGTCAGGAGACGATAGCTCTCATTGTAGAGCGGAATGGTGCGCACCTTGCCGATCGGCTCGTTCTCGATATAGGTCAGCCCGGCATCGACCTCGAGATTTTCGAGCAGCCCCAGCACCTCGGACGAGGTGGTGGACTGGATGCGGAAGCGCACCTCCGGATGCCTGGCACGGTACGGCGTCGTCAGCGCGGCGACCATGCCGAGCACGGTCGGGATCGCCGCGATGCGGATCTCGCCGGAGAGCTGGTGCTTCAGCCCGTTGATCTCATCACGCATCGCGCGGGCATCGCCCACGATCCGCCGCGCCCAGTCCAGCGCCCGCTCGCCTTCCGGCGTAAAGCCCTGGAAGCGGGACCCGCGCTGGACCAGCATCACCCCGAGGATCTCCTCGAGCTGCTTGAGTCCGGTCGACATCGTCGGTTGCGTCACGCCGCAGACCTCCGCCGCGCGTCCAAAATGACGCTCCTTCGCCAGCGCCAGCAGCAGTTCAAGCTTGTCGATCAACCGAGCGTCCCCTCGAATTCTGTCGTGGCATGCAAGCTAGCACGCCGGGCCCGCACCAACACGCAAAAACCGGCAGCCGGTCCAACTTTCATTGCCATTTCGTATCGATCGATTGCGGTTGCAAATCGATCCGAATTCGCAATCGCAGCACGGGATAGCTTTATTGATCTTCGAATGATTCCAACTAGTTTGCGGCAAAGGAAACGCTCAGGTTGAGAACGAAGAATGACAGCGGTTTTTGAGCCTTGGAACGAGACGCGCGGCGCCGAAATCATCGGCGAACATGCCGACCAAGAGGGCGCGACGCTGGTCATCCTGCACGCGCTGCAGGAGGCATTCGGCTACGTGCCGGAGGCGGCCATTCCCATGGTGGCGCAAGCGCTCAATCTGTCGCGCGCCGAAGTGCATGGCGTATTCACATTCTACCATGACTTCCGCCACAAGCCGGCCGGCCGTCATGTGCTCAAGCTCTGCCGCGCGGAAGCCTGCCAGGCCGCGGGCGGCGATGCGCTGGCTGCGCGCGCAGAAGCCAAGCTCGGCGTGTCGCTCGGCAACACCACGGCCGATGATCGCGTCACACTGGAGCCGATCTACTGCCTCGGCCTGTGCGCGACGGCGCCGTCCGCGATGCTCGACGGCCGCCTGATCGGCCGCCTCGATCAGAAGCGCCTCGATGCGCTGGTCGCGGAGGCGCAACGATGAGCATGCGCCTCTACGTCTCACGTGATGCCGGTGCGTTGGCCGTCGGCGCCGACGAGGTCGCGCTGGCATTGGAGCAGGCTGCCGCGAAGCGCGGCGTGGCCATCGAGATCGTCAGGAC
>NZ_JALBHA010000466.1:0-5076 GCF_023006445.1 Bradyrhizobium sp. SHOUNA76 | reverse complement strand
CTGCTGCAGCGGACCACGCGGCAGGTGAGATTGACCGATGTCGGCACGCGCTATCTGGAACGCGCAAGGCGCATCCTCGCCGATGTCGAGGAGGCCGATGGCTCTGCGCGGGAGGAGCGCAACCGGCCGAGCGGACGGCTCGTGGTATCGGCGCCGGTCGGCTTCGGCCGTCTGCATGTCGGGCCGGTCATGACCGCCTATCTCAAGCGCTATCCCGAGGTCGCCTGCGAATTGCGGCTCTCCGACCATCTCGTCAACCTCGTGGAGGACGCCGTCGACGCCGCGGTGCGGATCGGCCATCTCGCCGATTCCTCGCTGGTGGCGCGCCAGGTCGGCCAGATGAGGCGGATCGTTGTGGCCTCGCCCGACTATCTCAAGCGCCACGGCGAACCCAAGACGCCGGAAGCCCTTCCCGCACATCAGACTATCCAGTTCGGCCCCTGGTCCGAATGGCGCTTCCTGCGCGACGGCCGCGACATCGAGGTGACGCCGTCTCCCCGTTTCATCAGCAACAGCGCCGACGCGGCGCTGCAATATGCCGAGGCCGGCGGCGGCGTGACGCGCGTGCTGGCCTATCAGGCCGCCGACGGCCTGAAGCGCGGACGGCTCAAAATCGTGCTCGCGGCATACGAACAGCCGGTGCTTCCGATCCACATCGTCTATCCGACCTCGCGCCTGCTCTCGGCCAAGGTGCGCGCGTTCGTCGATCTCGTGGTGGAGACGGCGCAGTGGCGGTTTGGGTAGCACTCGTGCCCCGGACGCATCGCAGCACGCAGTGATGCGATGCAGAGCCGGGGCCCAGAAGGCGGCAGGGCTCCATGTCGAGACATGGGTCCCGGCTCTGCGCAGCAGCGTTACACGCTGCAGCGCGTCCGGGACACGGAGAGAGTGGAGCTACCCCTTCTTCGGCACCACCCGGAACGTGCCGCTGGCCCGCGCGATCACGGCGTCGTCGGCCCTCACCAGGCACTGCGCGAAACAGATCGTATTGCCGGTCTTGATCGCCTCGCCCTCGACCGCGAGCCATTGGCCGATCTCGGCCGCGCCGACATAGTCGACCGACAGCGAGATCGTGACGAACGAGGTGGTCCAGCCCGTGGCCTGGGCGCAGCTATAGCCCATGGCGGCATCGGCCAGCGCCGCAATCAGCCCGCCATGGATGAGCCCGCGCGCGTTGGTGTGCGGCGTCGCCAGCCGCAATCCCACGGTGACGCCCTTGTCGGTCTTCTTCGAATAGAGCGGCTCCCAGGGATCGGTGAGCGGGGCTTTGCGGAAATGCGACTCGAAGCCGGCGGGGATGTCGGGGGTGATCATGGCTGTCTCGCGTTGCAGGGGTGCCGGCATTGAACGCGAACGAAGTGATGAATGCATCACCTACAAAGCTTTAAACGGGATTTGTGCGGGCGTTTGAAACGTGCGGCGCCACAACAACGGTCCCCTAGGGTGGGCAAAGGCGCAAAGCGCCGTGCCCACGATCTCTCGATGATCGAGAGAGCTGGTGGGCACGCTGCGCTTTGCCCACCCTACGGCACCAACGTCGCCACCCTCAAAACGGCAGCCCCACGTAATTCTCCGACAGCGATGTCATCGCGGCCTGCGACTGCGTGACGTAGTCGAGCTCGGCGAGCTGGATGCGGGCGCCGATCGTGCCGGTGTCGGGGAATTTGTGCAGCATCGAGGTCATCCACCAGGAGAAACGCACGGCCTTCCAGACCCGCGCCAGCGCCGTGACGGAATAGGCGTCGATCGCGGCGCTCGATTTCTCGTCGTAGAACTCGCGCAAGGCGCTCGACAGATAATGCGCGTCGCTGGCCGCAAGGTTCAGCCCCTTGGCGCCGGTCGGCGGCACGATGTGGGCGGCATCGCCGCACAAGAACATCCGGCCGAAGCGTATCGGCTCGGCGACGAAGCTGCGCAGGGGCGCGATGCTCTTCTCGATCGATGGGCCCGTGACGAGACTGTCGGCCGCCTCCTGGTCGAGCCGGCGCTTCAGTTCGTCCCAGAAGCGGTCGTCGGGCCATTGGTCGACATGGTCATCGAGCGCGCACTGCACATAGTAGCGGCTGCGTCTGGTCGAGCGCATGGTGCAAAGCGCAAAGCCGCGCGCATGGTTGGAATAGATCAGCTCATGGCTGACCGGCGGCGTATCGGACAAAATGCCGAGCCAGCCGAACGGATAGATCCGCTCGAACTCCTCGATCGCCGTGGCCGGAACGCTGGCGCGGCTGACGCCGTGAAAACCGTCGCAGCCGGCAATGAAGTCGCAATCGATCGTATGGGTAACGCCGTCCTTGACGTAGGTTACGCGCGGGTGACTGCCGTCGAAATCATGCGGCTGCACGTCGCTGGCCTCGTAGACCGAGACGAGACCGGCGGCCTTGCGCGCGTTCATCAGGTCGAGCGTGACCTCGGTCTGGCCGTAAATCATCACCGTCTTGCCTGTCGCGGCCTTCATGTCGATGCGGTGTCGGCGGCCGGAAAAGGCGAGCTCGATGCCCTCGTGCAGCAGGCCTTCGGCATGCGCCCGCGCGCCGGCACCGACCTGGTCGAGCAGCGCGACGGTTCCCTCCTCCAGCAGGCCGGCGCGAATGCGGCCGAGCACATAGTCCGGGCTCTGCCGCTCCAGAATGATATTGTCGATGCCGTAAGCGTGCAGCAGTTGCCCAAGCAACAATCCGGCCGGTCCGGCCCCGATGATTGCGACTTTTGTCCGCAATACTTGCTCCTTCCGATCCTGTAGGCTTCCGCACGGCCCGCTTGTCGCGCCAGCCCGCAGACGATAATTATATCATATAACGTTTGGACAAAAGGGGAGCGGTCGTCGCCCGCAGCGACAAATCCATGCAACATCGCTGACGTAGACGGCGCGACAAGGCGCGCGCCAGTTCCGGCTTGAACGCGCCGGCCAATTAGATAACATGTTAATTAACGAGACCGGGCCATCGAAGCCCGCCGTCGAAAAGGGAGAGACGCGTGATGAGAAAAGCCTGCCTGGCATTGCTGCTGGCCGCGAGCGTGACGCCTGCCTTGGCGCAGGACAAGACCTTCGATTTGAAGATCTCGCACTGGGTGCCGGCCTCGCATCCCCTGCAGAAGTCGCTGGAAGACTGGGCTGCGGCGGTCGAGAAGGACTCCGGCGGCACCATCAAGGGCAAGGTGTTTCCAGCCCAGCAGCTCGGCAAGGCGTTCGACCATTACGACATGGCACGCGACGGCATCGCCGACGTCACCTACGTCAATCCCGGCTACCAGCCCGGCCGTTTCCCGATCGTCGGCGCCGGCGAGCTGCCGTTCCTGATCTCCGACGCCAAGGGCGGCTCGATGGGGCTGGACGCCTGGTATCGCAAATATGCCGAGAAGGAGATGAAGGACGTCAAATACTGCCTCGCCTTCGTCCACTCGCCCTCCTCCTTCCATTCCAAAACCAAGAAGATCGTCAGCCCTGAGGACGTGAAGGGCATGAAGATCCGCCCTGCGCACGCCACCATGGCGAATTTCGTCACCTCGCTCGGCGGCACCAACGTGCAGTCTTCGGCGCCGGAAGTGCGCGACATCATCGAGCGCGGCGTCGCCGACGGCGTCACCTTCCCCTGGGGCTCCCTGGTGCTGTTCGGCATCGACAAGGTGACCAAGTACGACATGGAGGCGCCGCTCTACACCACGACATTCGTGTTCGTGATCAACAAGGACAAGTACAATGCGATGTCCGACAAGCAGAAGGCCGCGATCGACAAGAATTGCTCGGTCGAAATGGCGGGCGCGGTCGGCGAGCACTGGGGCAAGTTCGAGGATGCCGGCATCGACAAGGTGAAGGCGGAATCCGGCCACGAGGTCTACAAGCTGACACCCGAACAGACCGCCGCATGGAAGAAGGCCGCCGAGCCGCTGGTGAAGACCTGGAGTGAGGGCGCCAAGAAGGCCGGCGCCGATCCCGACGCGGCGCTCGCGGATCTCAAGGCGTCGCTGAAGAAGTACAACGCGCTGGCGGAGTAGCCCAGCAGCGGCCGCGTACTCGCTGCACCTCTCCCGCTTGCGGGAGAGGTCGGCGCGCCCGGTCGATGCGAAGCATCGTCCCGCGCGCCGGGTGAGGGCTCTCTCCTCTTCGGGGTCCTCGGTTGCGGAAATACCCTCTCCCCAACCCTCCCCCGCAAGCGGGAGAGGGAGCGCAGCTTTCATCGCGGACACACCTCGCACTCGCCTGAAGGACTCTTTCCCATGAAGCGCTCCTGGATGGATCGCGTGATCGACACGATCGAATGGATCGCAGCCGGATTCGTCGGCATCGTCGCGCTCGACATCTTCCTGTCGGTGCTGCTGCGCAACACGCTGAACTACTCGATCCCCGACAGCTTCGACATCGGCCGCATGCTGCTCGGCATTCTCATCTTCTGGGGCATCGCGGCGACCTCCTATCGCGGCACCCACATCACGGTCGATCTGGTCTGGGGCAATGTCGGGCCGCGCCATCAACGCTGGATCGACGTGTTCGCAACCCTGGTTCTGCTGTTCGTCGTGACCGTGCAGACCTGGACGCTGTTCGACAAGGTGCGCGGCACCTACAATGACAACGTCCAGACCTTCGACATGCACATGCCGACCTGGCCGTTCTTCGCGGCCGCCTGGATCGGCGACGTCTGCGCCGTGCTGCTGATCGCGATCCGCACCTACCGGCTGATCTTCCATCCCGAAGAGATGCATGACCCCAAATTGAAGGCGACGGAGTAATCATGAGCACCGATGCCGTCGCCGTAATCGGCTTCGTTTCCCTGTTCGTCCTGATGCTGCTGCGCGTGCCCGTCGGCATGGCCATGGGCCTCGTCGGCGTCTCCGGCTTCGCCTACCTCGTCAACGGGAATGCGGCGCTGAAGCTGGTCGGCCAGACCTCGATGCGCACAGTCACCGACTACACCTTCGGCGTCATCCCGATGTTCCTGCTGATGGGCTCCTTCGTCTCCAATTCCGGCATGAGCCGCGAGCTGTTCCGCGCGGCCAACGGCTTCGTCGGCCATTTGCGCGGCGGGCTCGGCATCGCGACCGTCGGCGCCTGCGGCGGCTTTGCAGCGATCTGCGGTTCCT
>NZ_JALBHA010000465.1:0-5119 GCF_023006445.1 Bradyrhizobium sp. SHOUNA76 | reverse complement strand
GGTCGTCTCGAAGGGCTGAGCGCGCGGTCCGGCCGCTCGCCGAGCTGGGCTCCCTCGCCCGCGGCCAATCAGCCTGAGCCGTCTATCCACGCGCGATCCGGGTTTTTACCGGCGCAGCCGGCCCACCCTGTCGAGGTCTTCGGGAACCCCATCGATTGCCCTTGTCCTTCCGGGCCGGCGGGATAGGATTGTCTCGTTTCTTCAAAGTCATTTTACCCGAAGGTCCTTCGAGATGAGCTTAGACGCCACGCGTCCGTTCAAGAGCCGTCTGGACGTTTCCCCCCGCCACCTGCTGGCATGTGCCATTCTGCTCGGGTCCACCGGCTCCGCAGCCGCGCTGACCAAGGAGGCGGCGATCGAGAATTGCCGGATGACCGTCGGCCGGCCGATCGTGCAGGCGTGCATGCAGGCCCAGGGAGGCCGCAAAGCCGGTGCCGATCTCGAGGGTTGCCGCGCCAAGGCCTCGCCTCAGGTCAGGGCCTGTGTGATGGCCGCGCTGAATGCCGCCAACGGCCGCGCCAATGTCGCGGTCGAGCTTCCCAAGGAAACGGCGCCCAAGCTCGAGGCGGGCGCCGCGCTTCCGAAGGACTTCGTTGCGCCGCCGCGCAGCATCGCCGACATCACGGCGATCCTCGACGGCGACAAGCCCGACGAGAAGACGATCGCGGAATTGAAGTCGGATGCCGCCGCCGCGCCGACCGGGAAGGAGTCCCGGCAGGATCTCGCAGAGTTCTATTTCGATCGCGCCAATGCGCGCGCGCAACTCGGCCGGCTCGTTGAAGCAATGGCTGACGCCGACAAGGCCGCAGAAGTCGGGCGCGGCGCCGTTGGTCCGAATATGCTGGGGCGGATATTGCAGCTTCAGTCCCTGCAGCACGCTCTCGCGGGCGATCCGAAGCGCTCGCTCGAGATCATGCAAAGGCTCTTGCGCGAATCGGCCAGCATGCCGGGCGCCAAGGGGTTGCAGTTCAGTACGAACCGCGGAATCGCGTCCGCCCTCATCCAGATGGGCGACGTCGCACAGGCCGAAGCCTATCTCCGCCGCAGCCAGACCGCGATACAGGAGGCCCGCACCAGTGGCCATCCCAATTGGCGAGCGTCCTATGCGAAGTTCGGCCAGAGCTGGGAAGGCGAGCTGGAGCTCGCGCGCGCCCTGATCTTCGAGGCGCGCGGACAGTTCGCCGACGCCGAGGCCGCCTATCGCAACGCCGAGCTGCGCAAGCGCGCAAGCACGAAGGCCATCATGGAATCGGACAATCCGCCGGCCGAGACCATTTTGCTGCAGGTGATCGACAGCGCCGTGTTGAACCAGGCACGCATGAAGGCAAAGCAGGGCAGGCTCGCCGAGGCCGAGATCGATGCACGCCGCGCGCTGCTCTCGCGGCTGAAGGATACCGGCAAGTACAACTCCGTCACGCCGCGATTCGTGATGGGGCTGGCGGGCATTCTGGTCGACCAGGGCCGTTACGAAGAGGCCGAGAAGCTCGGCCGCGTCGCCCTCGAGATCAACAAGACCGTCGGCGTGCCGGAGGAGTCGCAAGCGACCGTGCAGCTGCTGTCGCAGCTCGCCGGCATCCTGACGCTGCGGCGTCAGAACGCCGAAGCGAGCACGATGTTTGCGCGGATCGACAAGGCCGTCGCCGGCTGGGATTCGCAGCGTCGCCAGGTGTTCGAGCTCAATCCGTCCCGGATCCTGTCGCTCTATGGTTCCGGTCAGCTGGACGCAGGCATTGCAGCCGCCGAGCAGCTCGTGAAGAAGCAGATCGCCCGCGTCGGGGAAAATCATTTCGATGCCGCTTCGGCGCGCGGCACGCTGGCGGTCGGATTGATGCGCGCTCGGCGCGATGCCGATGCGATCAGGGAGTTCAAGGCCGCCATTCCGGTCATGATGGCGAGCGCCAACGAAAACGCCGATGACGAAAACACGACCGTGGTGGCCGCGCGCAGCCAGCGGCTGCAGACCATCGTCGAGAGCTATCTGCTGCTGCTCGGCAGGACGGAAGGAGCCGGCAAGGACATCGGCGAAGAGACGTTCAGCCTCGCCGATGCCGTCCGGGGCCGCTCGGTGCAGCAGGCGCTTGCGGCCTCGAGTGCGCGCGCGGCGGCAAAGGATCCCGCGCTCGCCGAGCTCGTGCGCAAGGAGCAGGACCTGACCAAGCAGGTCAACGCTCAGCTCGGCACCCTCAACAACGTGCTCGCGCTTCCCGCGGCGGAGCGCGACGAGAAGGGCGTTGCACAGATTCAGGCCTCGATCGCGGCCTTGCGCGGCCAGCGCGACAAGGCGCGTCAGGAGATCAAGCAGAAGTTTCCGATCTACGCCGATCTTGTCTCGCCCAAGCCGCCGAGCGTCGCCGAGATCCGCGCGACGCTCGGCGACGACGAGGCCATGCTGTCGTTCTATTTCGGCCAGAACGGCAGCTTCGTCTGGGCCGTGCCGAAATCGGGGCCGGTGGCGTTCGCCGCCGTCCAGGCCAAGATCGGCGACATCGAGGGCAAGATCCGCAAGCTGCGCGAAGCGCTCGAGCCGCAGGCTGCGATGATCTCGGACATTCCGCCCTTCGACCTCAAGCTCGGCCATGAGCTCTACGAGCTGCTGCTCAAGCCGGTCGAGAGCGGCTGGAAGCCGGCCAAGAAGCTGATCGTCGTGACCAACGGCGCGCTGGGACTGCTGCCGCTGTCCTTGTTGCCGACGGCACCAGCGGAGGTGGCCGCGGACGAGGATCCGCTCTTCATCGGTTATCGGAACGTGCCGTGGCTGGCGCGAACCCATGCGGTGTCCACGGTGCCGTCGGCGGCGGCATTGCGGACATTGCGGCAATTGCCGGCCGGCAAGCCCGGCCGCGGCGACCTCATCGCCTTCGGCGATCCCTATTTCAACAGCGACCAGCAGGCCGAGGCGGAAGGCGGCGGGCAGAAGATTCAGGTCGCCGACGCCAGCGGCAACATCACGCGCGGCGGGCCGCTGAAGCGGCGCAATAGTCCGAAGCTCGACGGCGTCGACAGCGCCGAGCTCGGTCTCTTGCCCCGGCTTCCCGACACGGCCGACGAGTTGAAATCGATCGCGCTGGCGTTGCAGGCGGACCCCGCGAAGGTGTTGTTCCTCGGCAAGAGCGCGACGGAGAGCGCGGTGAAGACCATGAACCTCTCCGGCTTCAAGATCCTCGCCTTTGCCACCCACGGTCTGGTCCCGGGCGAGCTGAACGGACTGACGCAGCCGGCACTCGCTTTGTCGTCGCCGGTGGTGACGGGCGAGGGCGGCGACGGGCTCTTGACCATGGAGGAGATCCTCGGTCTCAAGCTGGACGCGGACTGGGTCGTCCTGTCGGCCTGCAATACCGGTGCAGGCGCAGGCGCAGGGGCCGAGGCGGCCTCCGGGCTCGGCCGTGCGTTCTTCTACGCCGGCACGCGCGCCCTGCTGGTGACGAACTGGTCGGTGCATTCACAGTCGGCGCGGCAATTGGTGACGGATCTGTTCAAGCGGCAGGCCGATGATCCCAAGCTGTCGCGCAGCGAGGCGCTGCGCCAGGCGACGATGGCCCTCGTCGATGGTCCGGGCTATCTCAGCAGCGAGGGCAAGACCGAGTTTGCCTATGCGCATCCGCTGTTCTGGGCGCCTTACACCATTATCGGCGATGGCGGCTTGCGTTGACGAACTGGGGAAGGGGTGCAGGGAAAATGAAGCGGAATGTTTTGCTGGGCCTCGTGGCTGCAGGTTTGTTGTTCTCGGGACCATCGCGTGCCACGCCATTGATCACGGAGGAGGAAGCCAAGCTGCCGCCGCCGAAAGGCGCGGTTGCCGTCGATCAGCGCGGCATCATGCGCGGCCCCAAGGTCGAGTTCGTCTCGCCGGTCGACTCGGCGAGCTCACCTCTACCGCTGGTATTGAAATTCCAGTCCTATGGCGGGGCAAAGATCGATCCGGAATCGGTCAAGATCATCTTCCTCCGGACGCCGAATGTCGACTTGACCTCGCGGGTCAAGCCGTTCGTGAAGGCCGATGGCATCAACATGCAGGATGCGGAGCTGCCGCCGGGCGAATACGCGGTGCGTGTCGATATCAGGGACAGTGATGGCCGTTCGGGCACGGCCATCTTCACGCTGAAGGTCGCACCCAAGTGACGTGTCCCTACTGCCGGGCGGGGACCGGGGAGGGCGCGCTCGTCTGCGCGTCCTGCGGGCGCGACATCGCCGTTCCCGCGACGCTGGTTGCGGAGCGTGACGATCTCCTGCGCAAGCGCCAGGAGCTGCGCGACGAGCTGAAACGGGCCAGGGACGAGGCCGAGGCCTTCATGAGGCGGAGGCATTCGCGTTAACGATGGAATGTCCGTTCTGCGCCGAGACGATCAAGGACGAAGCCATCGCGTGCAAGCACTGCTCGCGCGACCTGCGCGTGGTGCGGCCGACCTTGCTCGAGATCGAAGAGATCGTCGCCGATCTGGACAGGCTCAGGCGTGATCTCGACCGGGTCAACGTCCGGCTCGAACGGTACAAGAATCCGCTGCGCTATTTCACGACGCATGCGGTTCTCTACGTCGCGATACCGTCCCTTCTTCTGGTGATCGCGCACGTGCTCGTGACCATCACTTTCAACATGTCTCCGATCCCGCTTCGGATTGCGTCCATCGCCGTACCGCTGCTGTTCGGATTCGTGGCCTACCCGCTGCACCGGGTTTCGGCCGTGGCGGCCTTGGTGCTGGCGTTCTTGGCGGCGGCTGTCAGCGTCCTGTCGATGCTGACGGTCACGGGGATTCACGATCATGTCCCGATCCTGCCGCAAGCCTGGATCGAATGGCGGGAAGTATTCGAATACGGCGCCAGCATCCTGCTCGCCTTCGTCTCCGGAAACATCTTGAGCGTCGTGATCTTCCAGGTGCTGCCGCGCGTGCTGACCCAGGGCGGCAAGCCGAATGCGTTCGCCTTCCGCGTGGCGCGCCTGCTGGGACAACATGTCGGCGAGGAACAGCTGCGCCGCCGCGCCCGCTTGATCCAGGACCTCATGCAGACCATTGGGCCGCTGGCCGGCGTCGCCGCGACCGCTGTCGGCTCGATCTACGCGGGATTGAAGGGCTTGCTCGGATAGCCGGCCGGTACGGGCATCGACGGCGCGCGCGTCAGCGCT
>NZ_JALBHA010000464.1:0-5207 GCF_023006445.1 Bradyrhizobium sp. SHOUNA76 | reverse complement strand
CTGCAATCGCCGGATTGCGCTGAAGCGGCCTGCCCGGTCCGCGCGCAAGCGGCACCGTGACCGCAAAGCACGAACCATGTCCCGGGCGCGAACGGACATCGACGGCATGGCCCAGCAGCCGCGACACACGATCGACGATGGCGAGCCCCAGGCCCAATCCCTTCTCCGGCCCGGGCGCGAGGCGCTGAAACTCTTCGAAGATGCGCTTCTGGTCCTCCGCCGCGATCCCAACGCCGGTATCCCAGACCTCGATGCGCAGCGCGCCGCCCTGCCTCCGGCAGCCGAGCAGGATGCGTCCCTTGGGCGTGTAGCGAAGCGCGTTTGACAGCAGGTTCTGCAGGATCCGACGCAGCAGGTGCGGATCGCTGCGCACCGCGAGGCGGCAACCGACGACGCGGAGGACGAGCTCGCGTTCGCGGGCCATGGCCGAGAATTCGACGTTCAACTGCACCAGCAGCTCCGCGATCGGGAAGTCGGACACCTCGGCGCGAACGGCGCCGGCATCGTAGGAAGAGATGTCGAGCAGTCTGTCGAGGACATGCTCGGTCGAGCGCAGCGCCGTAATCGCGCTGCTCGCCAAGGTGCGCTCCTTGCCGGCATCATCAGTTCGCAAGGAGCCATGCAGGCTCTCGTCGAGCGCAGACAGAAACAGACGGGCCGCGTTCAGCGGCTGCAGCAGATCGTGGCTGGCCGCCGCCAGGAAGCGAGTCTTGCCGAGATTGGCCTGCTCGGCCTCCGCCTTCGCCTGCTCGAGCGCCTCGGTCCGCTCGCGGACACGCAGCTCCAGCCCCTCATTGGCACGCCGCAAGGCTTCGGCGGTACGGTGACGCTCGGTCACGTCGGTATAGGTCGAGACGTAGCCGCCCTCGGCGACGCGGTCGTAGACGATCTCAAGCACCGTGCCATCCGGCCGCTTGCGCTCGTACAGATAGGGCCAGCTCTGCGTGGCGACGTCACGATTGACCAGGAGCGCTGCGAATTCGGACGCGGCATATTCGCCGCGCTCGACGTTGAAGGCGATGAGGTCCGCCAGTGGAAGCCCCACGCGCACGAAGTCCGGCGGCAGGTCCAGGAGCGCGATGAAACGGCCGTTCCATGCCGTGATGTTGAACTCGGCATCGAACGCGCAAATGCCCTGAGGCACGCTCTCGAGCGTGCTCTGCAAGAGGCTGCGGTTGAAGCGCAACGCCTCCGAGGCCTGGTCGAGCATCGCCATCGCTGCCCGCCGCGACAGCGAGTGCCCTTCCAGCGACGACGCGATCACCACGCGCGCCGAGGCGGCGCCAATCGCGCCGGCAAGCAGGTTCTCGGTAAACCGGATCGAGTCGAGATCGACCAGCCCTGATGGATCGAGCCGCGGCCCGGTGCCGGAAATGCGAGCGGCAAGATAGCCATCGAACGACGCCGCCCCGCGCTCCGCGCCGACAAACCGCAGCGCCAGCGCGCGCAGATCGTCGAGCCGGACCACCACGCGCGTGGACAATTTCGGAATTGATTCGCGGACGACCCCATCGGCGAACGCCGCGGCCTGATTGCGCTCGACGGTCGATTGCCGTCCGAGCGCCGAGACCACCAGGAAGCAGACAAGGTTGGCGCCGAGGCTCCAGAGCGTGGAGTGCGAGATCGGATCGACCCCTTCGAGGCCAAACAGCGCGTTCGGCTTGAGCCAGGCGAGCTGCCACGGGCCCTGGCGAACGATCTCCTCGAGAGCGGGCCAGAGCGGCGCGGCAGAGGGAAGCAGCAGCGTGTAGGCCCAGATGAAGAATCCAGCTGCGATTCCGACCGAGGCGCCGGCCTTGTTGGCACGAGGCCAGAACAGGCCGCCGACGAACGCCGGTCCGAATTGCGCGACCGCGACGAACGACAGAAGACCGATCACTGTGAGCGGATAGGACTGGTTGACCAGACGGTGCGTCAGATAGGCGAGCAGCAGGATGCCGAGGATCGAGAGCCGGCGCACCACCACTAGCACCGAAGTCATCGGACGGCTCCGCGCGCGCAGGCCGAAGACGGGCAAGCGCAGCAGCAGCGGCATGATGACGTCGTTGCAAAGCATGGTGCTGAGCGCGACGGACGTCATGATCACCATGCCGGTGGCAGCCGACAGCCCGCCGAGGAACGCAATCAGGCTGACGGCGCCCGCGTCCGCCGCAATCGGCAGCGAGATGACGTAGGTGTCGGGGTCCATCATCGCGCCGAACCGGGTGAGACCGGCCGCGGCGATCGGCAGGATCAGCAGGCTGAACAGCGCAAGATAGGCCGGGTAGAGCCATGCCGCGGTACGCGTATGGTCCGGGCTCTCGTTCTCGACGACGGCGACATGGAACGCTTGCGGCAGGCACAGAAAGGCGATCGCCGAGATGATGATTGTCGCAGGCCATACCGGCTGCGTCGGATCGAAAGTCAGAATCCCAGCCAGTTGCGGCTCGGATTGGAGCTGCGACAGGAGAGCGGCCGGCCCGCCGGACAGGCCGAACAGCACGAACAGCGCGACGATCAGGAATGCGAGCAGCTTGACGATGCTTTCGAAGGCGATCGCGAGCATCAGGCCGCGATGATGCTCGCTGGCGTGGACGTGCCGGACACCGAATACGATCGCGAACAGCGCCATCGACGCGGCAACGCCGAACGCGGAATCCTGCCAGAAGCGCAGCGCCTCGCCGCCGGCCCGTTCAGGCTGGAGGATCAGGTAATCGAAACTCTTGCCGACCGCCTTGAGTTGAAGCGCGATGTAGGGAAGCACGCTCAGCAGCGATGCGAGCGTCACGAAGGCCGCGAGCACTTGGCTCTTGCCGTAGCGCGCGGCGATGAAATCCGAAATCGAGGTGACGTTCTGCGCCTTCGCGATAGCAATCACCTTGGACAGGAGCGTCTGGCCAAACAGCAGCACCAGGGTCGGGCCGATATAGATCGTGGCAAAGTCCAGCCCGCTGGTGGCGGCCCGACCGACCGATCCGTAGAAGCTCCACGAGGTGTTGTAGACAGCAAGCGTCAGGCAATAGCTGATTGCAGCCGCCCAGGAGTTGGGCGAAACCAGCGGCCCTCCGGCGCTCCGCCGATCGCCCCACCAGGCAACCAGGAAGAGCGTGGTCACATAGCCGGCAGCGACCGCGAGAACGAACCACGCCTGCAAGACATCCTCACCCGAGACCGTCTGATCCGCCGAGCGGGGCTGGATCGCGGGCGGATACTAGAGCGTTTTCAATTGCATGGAAGGCTATTCATTCCGGCAAAGATCGGCGGCCGGAGGATCTCCGGCCGCCGACGGCAGTACTCAGGCCGCCTCGCGGGACAGCCGTTCCTGCGGCCTGCGCTTGAGCGCCAGGTTGACGACGACGGCAACCACGATGTTGAGCGCCAGCGCCAGGAGACCGGTGTAGATCGCAACCGGCCCGGCTCCCAGATCAATGCTGTGCAGCGGCTTCAGCCCGTCCGACCAGGCAAGCCACGATCCGCCTGCAAGGCCGACGGCCCAGCCGGCCAGGAGGGCCGTGCTCGAGAACCAGTTCAGATAGAGGCCGAACACCAGCGCCGGCAGCGTCTGAAGGATCCAGAGGCCTCCGAGCAATTGCAGGTCGAGCGCGAACTGCGTCGGCATCAGCAGGATGGCGAGCAGCGCACCGACCTTCACGAGCATGGAGGTGATCTTGGCGACCTTCGCCTCGCCTGCCGGAGTGACCTTCGGATCGACCCACACCTTCCAGAAGTTGCGAGTGAACAGATTGGCGGCGCCAATGCTCATGACGGCTGCCGGCACCAGCGCGCCGATCGCGATCGCGGCGAAGGCAAAGCCCGCGAACCAGCTCGGGAACAGCGTCTTGAACAGCTCCGGAACGACGTCGTTGTTGCTCGCGAGCTTGAGGCCCGCCGCATGACCCATGTAGCCCAGCAGCGCGAGCAGGCCGAGCAGCAGCGTGTAGGCCGGCAGCAGCATCGCATTCTTGCGAATGGTGTTGCCGCCTGAGGACGCGAAGATACCGGTCAGCGTGTGCGGGTACATGAAGGCGGCTAGCGCCGAGCCCAGCGCCAGCGAGGCATAAGGCAGGATCTGCGCCGGTGACAGCAGGACGCCGCCCGCGCCTTTCGCCGTAAACGCTGCATCCGCCGCGACGAAGATCGCGCCGTAGCCCCCGAGCTTCGACGGCACGATCGCGATCGCCGCGATCACCACGATGTAGATCATGATGTCCTTGACGAAGGCGATCAGCGCAGGTGCGCGCAGCCCCGACGAGTAGGTGTAGAGCGCCAGCACCAGGAAGGCGAGAACGAGCGGTATCTCGCCGTGGAGGCCGAGCGCCTTGATTGCCACCTCCATGCCGATGAGCTGGAGCGCGATGTAGGGCATCGTCGCCAGCACGCCGGTGGCCGCGACCGCGAGTTCGAGCCCGCGCGATCCGTAGGCGCCGCGCACCACGTCACCGGCGGTGACATAGCCGCGCTCCTTGGCGACCTTCCACAGCACCGGCATCACCGCGAACACGAACGGATAGACGATGATGGTGTATGGCAGCGCGAAGAATCCGTAAGCGCCGACCGCATAGACCAGCGCAGGAACGGCGATCACGGTGTAAGCGGTGTAGAAGTCGCCGCCGACCAGGAACCAGGTGATCCAGGTGCCGAACTTGCGGCCGCCGAGACCCCACTCGTCGAGATGGGCGAGCGTCTCCGGCTTGCGCCACCGCGAGGCCACGAAGCCCATGCCGGTGACGAGGATGAACAGGGCGAGGAATACGGCGAATGCCGCGCTATCGACATTAGCCAGCACGGCGCACGCTCCTGTAGACGATGTAGGTGAGCAGCGAGGTCAGCGGCACCCAGGCGAGCTGATACCAGTAGAAGAACGGGAAGCCGAACAGATGGGGCTCCCGGACATTGTAGAACGGCACGATCATCAGGCCGATGAACGGCAGCAGCAGCAAAAGACGTATCACGCTCTCCTCCCCTGTGAGTAAGGTCGACGCGCTTTTCGTGAGCGCGACTTGAGCGCGATATAGCTGACAACGACGGCCAGCCCTCCCCCTACCTTGGCTCGGCCAGACCCCCATACTTTCGTATCGGCGACGCCGTCTCGGGTCTGAGCAGCCCGCACGAGGTGGCCCTCGCGCGAAGCGGAGCTTGTCGCGCCAGGGATGAATGATGGACGGATGGGGCCGCTACTGCCGCTTGCGCTCGCTCGCCGCCGGCGTCGGCGGCTCGGGCGGCGGGAC
>NZ_JALBHA010000463.1:0-5215 GCF_023006445.1 Bradyrhizobium sp. SHOUNA76 | reverse complement strand
CTTCGCCGCGTCCGCGCATTGCGCCCGAGCGCGCCGCCAAGAAGCGCGTCCGCACCGGCTCCGCCTTCCCCTTCAAGAGCGCGATTGCCGTCGGCATCGTGCTCATCCTGGTCGGCGCCGGCATCCTCTGGGGCAAGCAGCTGGTCCAGATCGTCAACGGCTTTCTCAAGCCGTCCGCGACGCAAGTGGCGGACACGCCGACTCCGGCGCAGCCGCAGAGCAAGCCGAAAATCCCCGATCGTGTCGGGCAGCCTTCGGCCAGCGACCAGCCGGTCGCGCCGGTGGCGCAGAAGGTCGTGCTCTATGACGAGGATCCGTCCGATCCGAAGGGCAAGCAATATGTCGGCTCGGTGGTGTGGCGGCTGGAGCCGATCAAGGCCTCGGGCGCCCAGAAGGCGGACGTCGCCGTGCGCGCCGACATCGAGATCCCCGACCGCAAGTTCAAGATGACGATGTCGTTCCGCCGCAACACCGATTCCTCGCTGCCGGCGAGCCACACCGCGGAGCTGACTTTCATCCTGCCGCCGGACTTTCCGGGCGGCAGCGTCTCCAACGTGCCGGGCATCCTGATGAAGTCGAACGAGCAGGCGCGCGGCACGCCGCTCGCCGGGCTCGCGGTCAAGGTCACCGACGGCTTCTTCCTGGTCGGCCTGTCCAATGTCGACGCCGACCGCTCCCGCAACGTCCAGCTCCTGAAGGAGCGCTCGTGGTTCGACGTGCCGCTGGTCTATGCCAACCAGCGCCGCGCCATCATCGCCATCGAGAAGGGCGCCCCCGGCGAGCGCGCCTTCAACGACGCCTTCGCGCAGTGGGGCGATTAGGCTGCTGCTGTCATTCCGGGGCGTGCGAAGCACGAGCCCGGAATCCATC
Organism: Bradyrhizobium sp. SHOUNA76; assembly: GCF_023006445.1. NCBI lineage: Bacteria > Pseudomonadati > Pseudomonadota > Alphaproteobacteria > Hyphomicrobiales > Nitrobacteraceae > Bradyrhizobium > Bradyrhizobium sp. SHOUNA76. The sequence goes on along the minus strand of NZ_JALBHA010000463.1, from coordinate 4,345 downwards.
GTGCAGCGGGTGACGTCGAGAAATGGATTCCGGGTTCGGTGCTGCGCACCGCCCCGGAATGACATCCCGGGTGGTCCAACTACTGCGCCGCCGCTTCCCGCTTGCGCGAGGCGACCGCCTCGCGGTCCATCACGGCGCGGCAGCCGGGGCTGACCTGCGCCTTGTTCCGCACCATGCAGGCTCTGACCCGCGGGATATCGGGGATTTCACTGGAGCAAAGCCGCATCGCATCGCCCGTGCACATCTGCTGCGCTTCGGACGAGAAGGCGAGGCCGGGTGAGGTCTGGAATGCGATGGCGGTGGTTGCGACGGCCAACAGCGAAGCGGTGGTCTTAAACAGCGAAGCGATGGTCTGAGTGCGTGTCATGCAGAGGGGTCCCCGATTTACCTAGGCTTGAGCCACTTGGTTTTGGGGCGCCGCACGCGACTTGATCTGCCGCATGTCACAGCCTTCACGCCGGGAACGTCGGTCCCGGATGTGGTCGCTCGATTTCTTGATGTTCGAATCGAAAAGTGCTGCGCCGCCCGAGCGAAGTATGCGCCATTGCCGTGCGGCTGCAATGGTCCACATGAAGGAATTTGCAGTTGTTGCGTGAACGTCACGCACAAAGCGTGCGCGCGAGATCAGATCAATCGATCGAAGGATGCGCTCGCTTGTTCCGCATCGCTCGCGCCGAGCGCGGAGGCGTGTTCCTCGACGGCGGTGACGCCCTTGGCGGTGAGCTCGAACAGGTCGCCGTCCTTCATCACGTAACCGTCCGCGATCAGTTGCCCAATCTTGCCCTGCCGGTCGTCGGCGAAGGCAACGGATTGGCTGATGTCCCGCAGGATTGAGAGCTGTTCGTCGCGCAACATGGCCTCACTCTCCGTTCGCTGGGGGATGGTTGTGGCCTCACATGCCGTGGCTCTGAAACACCTTGCTGCAGGAGCGCGACAGCTTGGCCCGGTTGGCCTGCAGGCAGCTTTGCACCGCGCCGTCATTGCCGAGATCCTTGCGACAGAAGCGCGATGCGTCCCGCGAGCAGGCCTGCTGCTCCTGCGGCGAGCCCATATGGCCCTGCGCAACAGCGGGCGCGTTCGACAGACCGGTCAGGGCCGCCAGCGTGATTGTCGCCAGAAGAAATTTGCGGACCATCGGCGGCTCCAATATGACAGGGACAATTCAGGTCCTGTCTGAACTCGTCGCCTTGTCACTTGTTCCCCCAAAGGCAGAGTCCGCCCCGCTATTCAAGGTTCCCGAGGCGCTGCTATAACACTGGAGAAGGGTGAGGGTGTTTGATGAAACGCTATCTGGTGTATGCGCTGGTGGGCCCGTTCTTCGGCGGGTTCCTGCTGCTGCTGACGACGACCTATCAGTCCGGCTATTGGGCCCAGACCAGTCTCGGCGAGGTCGGCAAGCTATTCGTAGTGTTCTTCAAGACCCTGCAATACAGCTACCTGTTCGGCGTCCTGCCCGCGCTGATGATCGGTGCGGTCGACGACATCCTGCTCCATATCAGGCGGATCGGCCCGGGCTTGCGGATGCTGCTGGTCGGCCTGTTCGCCTTCGTGCTGGCCTCGCTCACCTATAGCTCCCGCGGGCCGGATTCGGGCGCGGTGCAGTTCATTCTGTACGGCCTCGTCGGGTTCGTGCCGGCGGCGATTTCGTCCTGGCTCGTGCATAGATATGTCAAGGAGCCGCAAGCAGTGGCGGCGCCGACCTGAGCGCGCGACTTTAGAGCGCGGCACAGCAACCTCCGCCGCGGCGGCGCGTTCTTGAAGGCCATGACCATGTCCGACGACGACATCATTGCTCCGCGCCGATCCCGTTCGGGCCGCGGCCCGCATGCGAGCTCAGGCAAGGCGGCGCACGGGCCGATCATCGATCAGGAGGGCCATGAGATCCGCCCCGAAACGCTGGAGCAGGGATTTCGCGAGTTTCGCTTCGATTTCGGGCAAGGCAATCCGTTCGGCAATCTGACGCGCGAGCAGCGGATCGCGCGGCTCGAGGCGATCGCAAAGCTGCTCGACGTCGCCTTCGTCCTGCCCGGCACCAACATCCGCTACGGCATCGATGGGCTGATCGGCCTGATCCCTGTCGTCGGTGACATCATCACGACGGCGATCTCACTGTGGCTGGTGCGCGAAGCCCGCGCGCTGGGCGCGCCCTGGTACATTACCGCGCGCATGCTGGGCAATGTCGCGCTCGACGGCGTGGTCGGCATCGTCCCGTTCGCCGGGGACGCTTTCGACGTCATGTTCCGCGCCAACATGCGCAACGTGCGTCTGCTCCGCCGCTGGCTGGAGAAGCAGCCGCGGATGTGAAGCTTCAGGATTTTGATATTCAAGCGTCAGGCTCGATGCACCTCTCCCGCTTGCGGGAGAGGTCGGCGCGGAGCGCCGGGTGAGGGCTCTCACCTCTTGGGGGATCCTCGATTGCGGATACACCCTCACCCCGGCCCTCTCCCGCAAGCGGGAGAGGGAGAACTAGAAACGCAAAAAGCGCGACGGCCTTTCGGCCATCGCGCTTTCTGCGCACATCGTAAGGCTTCGCGAAAACTTACGCCGCGTCGGCGTCGGCGTTGGTCTCCACCGGCTTGGGGCGCCGGGGCAGCGGGAAGGCTTCGCTCTCATAGAGCGAGCGGATGCCGTTCTGGTCGAAACGCGCTTCCTCGACCTGCAGATAGGCGCCGTTCAGCGAATCCGTCGGCAATTGCTCCATCGCGAACTGCACCGCTTCGGCCGCGGTGCCGAACCGGCGATAGGTGAAGCCCGCACGCTTCTTCTTGCGGATCGCGGCGGGGAAGAGTTCGGCGGAGGTGTTGAAGTTGAACGGACGCAGTGGACGCATGGTCAAAGACCTCGTGATCTTATCTGGGGCTTTAAGCGCGTGGGGTTTGGGAGGGCAGGGGGCCGCAATCGAGCGGGCCCGCCGCACATGCCATTTCGCCCTCTAATATAGGCCGTTTTGACAAAAATGCGACCCCTGCGATCGGAGATGATGAATCCGCGCATGGCAGCCCCGCGACCGCTATAAGTCTAGTAATTTCAATATGTTAAATGGTTTACAGTTTGCCAAGAAGCAGCAGGACGACCAACACAACGAGCACGACGCCGCCGATCCCCATGCCGGAATGGCCTAGGCCATAGCCATAACCGCCCACGCGGCCGGACAGGCCCCCGACCAGATAAATGATCACCAGGATGATCAGGATGGTCCCGAGTGACATGGCTTCCTCCCTGGCGGCCGCCAAATGCGATGATCGGCCGCACCGCCAGGAAAAAGCATATCCCGCGGTCGGGTTCCACGAAGGAACCCCACCCCGCACGCCGATTATTTCGGCTCCAGCTTCAGCGCCGCCGAGTTGATGCAATAGCGCAGGCCGGTCGGCCCGGGGCCATCGGGGAAGACGTGGCCGAGATGACCGCTGCATTTGGAGCACAGCACCTCGGTGCGGATCATGCCGTGGCTGACGTCCCGCTCCTCGTCGATATGGCTCTCGGCGGCGGGCTGGGTGAAGCTCGGCCAGCCGCAGCCGGAATCGAACTTGGAGTCCGAAGAGAACAGCTGATTGCCGCAGCCGGCGCAGACATAGGTGCCGGCGCGCTCGTCGTGCTCATATTCGCCCGAGAAGGGACGCTCGGTCGCCTTCTCGCGCAGCACCGCGTACTGCATCGGCGACAATTCGCGCCGCCACTGCTCTTCGCTCTTGATGACCTTGTCGTCGGTGGTCTTCGTCTTGGTGTCGGGCATGGGTCTCCCGTTTCTTCTGTGATCTCAGGGTCAGTTGGTGGCCTTGCTGGCGCTCACCAGCGTCGGCTTTTCAATGTAGTTATCCGCGAACAGCTTTTTCAGGTTCTCGACCTTCGGCAGGTCGTTATAGGCGATGTAAGGCTGGTTCGGGTGCAGCGTCAGATAGTCCTGGTGGTAGGCCTCCGCCGGGTAGAACGCCTCCAGTGCGCCGACCTTGGTCACGATCGGCTTGTTGAAGACCTTGGCGCTGTTGAGCTGGCCGATATAGGCCTCCGCCACTTTCTTCTGCTCGTCGGAGGTGGTGAAGAGGGCCGAGCGATATTGCGTGCCGACGTCGGGGCCCTGGCGGTTGAGCTGGGTCGGGTCGTGCGCCACCGAGAAGTAGATCTGGAGGATCTTTCCGTAGGAGATCTTCTTCGGATCGTACTTGATCTCGACGGCCTCGGCGTGACCGGTCCGGCCGCTCGAGACCGTCTGGTAGTCGGCCGTCGCCTTGGTGCCGCCGGCATAGCCGGAGACCGCGTTGACGACGCCCGCGGTGTGCTGGAAGACGCCTTGCACGCCCCAGAAGCAGCCGCCGGCGACCACAGCGGTCTGGATCCCGCTCGCTGG
>NZ_JALBHA010000462.1:0-5226 GCF_023006445.1 Bradyrhizobium sp. SHOUNA76 | reverse complement strand
AGCGCAATGCCGGCGAGCAGCGCGCCGGCGGCGTCGGCCGCGAGCAGCACGCTGTAGGACACGCCGGGATCGCCATGGCCGAGATCGCCGGCATAGCCCGGCATCTGGGCGTGATAGGCATTGCCGATCATGAAGGAGGTGAGGCCGGCAAGCCAGGTCATCGCCGTCAGCACCGGCTGGGTGCCGATGGCGCGGATGGTCAGCACGATGTCGGCAAGGCCGCGCACGGCAAAGCGCCGCGCCGCGACGCTCTTGTCGCGCACAGGCGCCCAGAACAGCCACAGCAGCATCGGCAGATAGAACAGCGTGTTGAAGATGATGCCGTGCGAGGTGCCGAGCGTCAGCATGATCACGCCGCCGACGGCAGGCCCGACCAGGATGCCGAGATAGCGCGCCATCGCGTTCAGCCGCACCGCGCTCGGCAGGTCCGCAGGTCCCACGAGGTCGTAGAGCAGGAGCTGGTTCGGCGTCTGCCAGAGCACGCCGGCGCAGCCGTGGATCACCAGCAGCAGCATCGCGTGCCACATCTGGATCGTATCGGTGATGAAGAAGAAGCCCCAGCCGGCGGAGGCCGTGATGAACAGCAGCATGCCGCACTGGATGATGCGGCGCGGATCGAACCGGTCGGCGAGCCCGCCGACCGCGACCGAGAACAGCAGGAACGGGAGCCAGTGCGACAGCACGGCAAATCCCCCCAGCGTCGGCGAATGGAATTTCTGGAACACCACCCAATAGCTGATCACATGCTCGATATTGTCGGCCATCATCGCCAGCACGTAGGCGATGAACTGGAGGCGGTACGGCACCGACTTCATCGCCGCGAACGAGCCGGACGCAGCGACGGGATTTTTGGGCAGGGGGTTCAAGGGGCTACCTGGAAAGGATGTTATCCGGCCATACACGCTCACTGCTGAGCGCTCAAGACGTTGGGTGTAGATACAGCCATGCACTGCCGCCACACACTCCGCCGTCATCCTGAGGTGCGAGCCATGCGATGCATCAGCATCGCATGGAGAGCCCCGAAGGATGGGCCACAGGCGTTTGCAGCCCATCCTTCGAGGCGCGCAAGAGCGCGCACCTCAGGATGACGGCGGAGCGCGTGGCTGAGATCCGTAGCCCGGATGAGCGCAGCGACATCCGGGACATCTCTTCCCGCATGTCCCTGACGCTCATGCGGGCTACGAGACTTGCGCTTGGCACGCGCGCGCATCTCACATACGCTTCGCCTTACGCCCGCACCAACCAATCAGAACAGACGGGCATCGAGGAAATCGCCATGCAACAGATCCGCGTCTGCACCCACGCTGGTCCCGGCTCGGAGCCCGTCATCCGCACCGTGCCGTGGCCGAAGGTCGGCCGCAAGGCCGCGCTGATCAAGGTCGGCGCCTGCGGCGTCTGCGGCACCGACTTGCACATCCTGAAAGGGCATTGGCCGAAGCCGCTGCCCTGGCCGTTCACGCTCGGCCACGAGATCGGCGGTGTCATCGTCGAATGCGGCGACGAGCTCACCGAGGACTTCATGAGCAAGCCGCTCAAGGTCGGATCGAAAGTCATGATCCCGCCGCTGATGCCATGCGGGCATTGCTATTACTGCATTCATTATCCGCAAACCGCCAACAAATGCCTGACGCCGGTCTATTACGGCCGCTATCTCGGCTTCGACAAGGCGCCGCACATGTGGGGCGGCTGGGCCGAATATGTCTATGTCGATCTCGACATGCTGCCTGGCACCAAGATCTACAAGCTGCCCGACGACATGTCGCTGCGGCTCGGCGCGCTGTCCGAGCCGCTGACCTCGTGCATCCGCGCTTTCAATCGCGCTACCCGCGCCGGTGGTTTTTCCTGGGGCGACACGGTGGTGATCCAGGGCTCGGGTCCGATCGGCATTCTGGCGGTCGCGGCTGCAAAGGAGATGGGGGCGGGGCGCGTGATCTGCGTCGGTGCGCCGGAGGAACCGCGGCTCAAGCTCGCCCGTGAGTTCGGCGCGGAGGCGACTGTCAACATCGAGGAGATCAAGTCGCCGCAGCAGCGCATCGCGCGCGTGCGCGAGATCGTCGGCGGCTTCGGCGCCGATCTCGTGATGGACTGCTCGGGCCATCCCACCGCCGGCCCCGAGGGCATCGAGATGCTGCGCGACGGCGGCACCTATGTCGAGATGGGCCAGTTCACCGACGCCGGCTCGATCGAGACCTCCTGGCACCGCATCTGCACCAAGGACCTCAATGTGCTGGGATCCTGGGGCTTCACCGGCAACGACCTGCCGCTCGGCGTCGACATGCTGTATCGGACCGCGGGCAAATATCCCTGGCTGAAGATGCAGACGATCTATCCGTTCACGGAAGAAGGCGTCGCGCAGGCGGTGAGGGATGCGATGGCGATGAAGACGGTGAAGTCGACCATCGTGCCATGGCCGGAGCTGGTGGAGTAGCCGATGCCGTCGATCCCGCACGATCTCGCGGCGTTCCTGGTCGAGGCCAAGCGGCGCACCTATGCCGGTCTCGATGACGACGCGACCGTGGCGAAGCCGTTGCTTGCCGGCTCAAAACAGCTCGAGCACCGCGCGCCGCCTTTTGCCTATCGCGACATTTATTTCGGGATGGGATTTTTCGTCGGGCAGGAGACCGTGTCGAAGGACGACCGCGTCATCTGGTCGATGAGCTACAGCGGCGGCGTCGGCGCGGAGATCAGAGATCGGGAGACGTTTCTCGCGATCTACAAATTCCTGCGTCAGGCGTTGCTGGGCGTGCGCGTCGAGCAGCCCTACCGGGGACCGCCCCTGTTCGAGCAGGCAGGCATGGTCTACCGCAACGAGATCGAAGGCGCGCTCGATCGGTTTCACGGTGTCGAGACGATCTCGCAGCAGGACGGCACCAAGCTCTACGAGCTGCGCTATGGTGGCGGGCTGCTGCGTTAGCCTCCAGTCTTGTAGCCCGGATGAGCGAAGCGATATCCGGGGTGCTTGTGGGGAAGCATTCCCGCATGTCGCTCCGCTCATGCGGGCTACGTCCGGGCTTTTGAATAAAGGACACGATGACGAACGAACAGACAGCCGAACCACCCCCGCGCCCCCGCTCGCCCTTCCATGCCATCCGCGCGATCGACTACACCGTCATCTTCGTGCGCGACATGATCGCAATGCGCAGCTTTTACGAGGGCGTTCTTGCCTTCCCGCTGCTGCGTGAGTTGTCGTCGAACTGGATCGAGTACGGCATCGGCAGCAACACGCTCGCGCTCGCACGACCGAGCCGGACCGCGGCCGACGCACCGACGCCGCCGGGCAGCGCTTCGCTGCAACTGGCGTTCAAGGTGTCCGCAGCCGAGGTCGATGCATGCGCCGACGAACTGGTTCGGCAGGGCATTGCGCTGGTATCGCCGCCGACGAACCAAACGTTCGGACATCGCACCCTGTTCTTCCGCGACCCCGACGGCAATCTGCTGGAGATTTATGCGGAGATCTGAGCGGGAGCCGACGCCCAAAAAGTTCCATCTGATTTCCCCGAACTATTCACGCGGAGGTGAAACTTAGGCCCAAGTTCCGGCTTTCACTTCGCGGGAGAGGTGCCGTGAAGCGAATCCTGAAACCACTCACTTACATCCTGGCTGCAATCTACTTCCTGGTGGATGCGGTTTTCATGGCCGTGGCGAAGCCGATCGCGCGCTGGATCGAGCGGCATTTCCAGTTCAGGCGCTTGCGCGCCTGGATCAGGTCGCTGCCGCCATATCCGTCGCTGGCGTTGTTTTCCGTGCCCGTGATCATTCTGGAGCCGGTCAAGCCCGTGGCGGCCTACTTCGCTGCAACCGGGCAGGTTGTGAGCGGCGCCGTGACTTTCATTGTCGGCGAGCTGCTCAAGCTCGTGCTGGTTGAGCGCCTGTTCCATCTCACGCGCGACAAGCTGATGCGAATTCCCGCCTTTGCCTGGGTTTACGGAAAATACGCCGCGGCGAAGGCGTGGCTGCAAGCGACCGAAGCCTGGCGCGCCATCCGAGCGCTCGCCCGCGCGGTCAAGGACGGTGCTGTGCGTGCGAGAGCCAGGTTGGTCGGCAGCTTCAGCGGACTAGCTCCCTCCAGGGATTAGGCCGCGCCAAGCGCGCTGCCTGCTATGCGAGCTTGCGCGCCGCTGCGGTTGCCTTGTCGCCCGTGTTTGGTGTGCCGGTGGGTTCGATCAGCATCAGGTGAACCTCCTCGCGCGCCACCGGGCGATGCTCGACCCCTTTGGGCACGACATAGAGCTCGCCCGGACCGAGCGTCACTGTGCGGTCCTGCAATTCGATGTCCAGACGACCCTTCAGCACCAGAAAGAAATCGTCGGTGTCGTCGTGCTTGTGCCAGGTGAACTCGCCCTTCACCTTCACCACCATCACGTCGCAATCGTTGAAGGTCGTGACCGTGCGCGGGGACCAATGGTCGTGAAAGGTCGCGAGCTTGTCGGCGAGCGATATGCTGTCGGCCATGTTTCACTCGTGGGCGTTTCAGTTGGACAGGATTTGGGATCGAGGGACCGGCGCGACAAGACGCGCCTCGGGTTCATCAGGTGCGTGTGGCGGAGAAGGGGGCTCGGTCATTCCCGACAGTGTTTCAACGTCGTCATTGCGAGCGCAGCGAAGCAATCCAGGCGCGAGAGTCGATCTCTCTCGTGACCCGGGCAGGCTGCAAGGAGCCCGGCGTCAGACCGGTCGCGCTTCACCTTAATCAAGGTGGTCGAAAAAGCCCGCTGCAACCTCTGGGGCGCGGTTCTCTTTGCGAAGCCATGCATCATAGGCATGGTGATTTCCGAGCGCTTGGCGTAAAGAGCGCCCAGATCAAATCCAGCGTGCGGCCGGGCCGTTTGCCCCCCACGCGAGCTCAGGCCCGCCGGTTCACCGTTTGCGCGCCTGAATTAACCAAGGTTCTCCATCCGTGTCTTTTCCGGCCCTGACCCCGCCGCTCGCCCAAGCTTTGGCCGAGCGGAACTATGATTCACCGACCCCCGTTCAGCTCGCCGTGCTCGCGGACGATGCCCGCGATCGCGACCTCCTGGTTTCGGCGCAGACCGGCTCCGGCAAGACCCTCGCTTATGGCCTCGCCATGGCCAGGGATCTGCTCGGCGATGCCGAGCGGTTCGAGCAGGCAGCCGCACCGCTCGCCCTCATCGTGGCACCGACCCGTGAGCTCGCGATGCAGGTCCACCGCGAACTCGCATGGCTCTACGGGCATGCGGGCGGGCGCGTGGTCTCCTGCGTCGGCGG
>NZ_JALBHA010000461.1:0-5229 GCF_023006445.1 Bradyrhizobium sp. SHOUNA76 | reverse complement strand
GAAGCTGGCGGCGCCGGACGAGAGCCGACTGTCTCTCGCCTCGGTTGGGCTTGGCGATTGGCGCCTCGATCGGGTCGAGCCGGTGTCGGCCGACGCTGGCGATCTCGCCGCGCAGGCCGGGGGGGGAGACGTGCTGATCTATGTGCACGGCTTCAAGCAGACATTCGAGACGGCGGTGCTGGATGCCGCCCATCTTTCCGATGGGATCAAGTTCCGCGGCCGGACCATGGCGTTCTCCTGGCCCTCCAAGGCCGGACTGTTCGACTATGCCTATGACCGCGACAGCGCGATGTGGTCGCGCGACGATTTCGAGCGCGTGCTCTCCGCGCTGGTGTCGGCGCCAAGTGGCGGCCGCGTGCACATCGTTGCGCACAGCATGGGAACTATGCTGACGCTCGAAAGCCTGCGCCAGCTCCATGCGCGCTATGGTGACACCGTGACGAGCAAGATCGGCAGCGTCGTGTTTGCCGCGCCCGACATCGACATGGACGTGTTTACGTCCGCGATCCACCGCATCGGTCCGCTCGCCGGCAAGATCACCGTGATCGCCGCGACCAACGATCGCGCACTCGCGCTGTCCGGACAAATCGCAGGCGGAATGACCAGGGTCGGCGCTGCCGAGAAGGCCGTTATCGCGCAGCTCGGCGTGCGCGTGGTCGATGCGTCGGCGGAAGGCTGGGGCATCATCAACCATGATCTGTTCCTGTCGAATGCCGAAGTGCAGCGGGTGATCCGCCGCTCGATCGACGGCACCACGGCGTAAGACAGGCTCGCGCCGAGCTACGCGCAAAGTTTGGTCCTGCGCTGCTCGCTGCGGCTCCAAGGAGAAAAAGGCGGCTTTGAGTGCCAGTCTCGACCGAAATGGCGCGCCGCTCAGAATAATATTGCGAACGATGAATTGCAGCTTGCGGATGGAAGACTTATGCTGGGTCTCTAGTCAGGCAGCCGCCGCCGATCGTATGGCGAGAGTCTGCAGGGTCGACCTCACGGTGGATGGCTTCCATTCTGCATCGGAGGTGATGCCATGGCCATTGCTCCCACGCTTCAGAAATACCTAGCCGCTGAGAACATCCAGTACGAGGTGATCCCGCACGAACTCAGCATGACGTCCGCTCGAACGGCCGAGGCATGCCATATCTCCGGCGACCGCCTCGCCAAGGGCATCGTGTTGCGGCGCGACGGCGGATACATGCTGGCCATCTTGCCCGCATCGCATCACCTCCGCCTGTCGGACCTGAGGACAAGCCTCGGCGACAATGTCCACATGGCCGATGAAACCGAGATCAATCGGCTGTTTAGCGACTGTGCACACGGTGCAGTTCCTGCCGTCGGCAAATGCTACGGATTGGATATCATCGTCGACGACAGCATCGAGGCACAGCCAGACATCTATATGGAAGCCGGCGATCATGAGACGCTGCTTCATATAGGTCACGCGCAGTTTGTGCGGCTGACGGCCAACGCACCGCACGGGCGCTTCAGCACCCATGACTGAGGATCTTGTAGACCGCCCATTGCCCTTGCGATCTTGGGCGAGAAGTCTGGCCGCGAAATCGCCGTCATATTCAGCGGGGTCACGGCGAGAGTGTCTGCGCTTGTCTGGTCGGAGTTCGGAAGACGGGAGGCCGCTGCCTTGCAGCAACCCACTTGAAACCCACGAACGGAGGCCCGCCATGAAAGTCAAAGACGTGATGCACAAGGGTGTCGACTGGGTTAGCCCCAACACTCCGATTACCGAGCTCGCCAAATTGATGCGGGCGCATGACATCGGCTGCATTCCGATTGGCGAGGACGACAAGCTGGTCGGGATGGTGACCGACCGCGACATCGTTTGCAAAGGCCTCGCGAGCCACGGCTTCGATGCCGGCCGCGCGACGGCGCGCGATGTGATGACTGACGGTATCCATTGCTGCCGGGAGGACGATGACCTCGCAAAGGCGATGCATCACATGGAGAAGCTGCAGGTCCGCAGGCTGCCAGTGATCAACAAGAGCAAGCGGATGGTCGGCATCATCAGCCTGGGTGACGTCAGCCATTCCGCGTCAGGTGATTTGCTGGCCGAGACCGTCAGGAGCGTTGCGGCGCACCACTGAGATGCGGCCGGGAAATACGGCCAGAGCTCCTCTCGCGATCGCCGCCCGACCCGACGTTGAGCTGAGCCCGAGCCATGCGTTTAACAGGGAACCATCGCGCGGCGCGAAAGGCGGCGGCCCGACGCGGTCCACTTTGTGCCGGTGTGAACGCAAGGCGATGTGGGCGCGCGTCGATTTGCCGGCGCTGTCCGGCGTTTCAGGTCCCCCAGATCGACCGACCGCGAGGTGGCAGATCGACCTGCGTAAAGGGGCAAACTCCGCCGATGCGGGGCGCGATCGACGTCTTAGCGTCCTTGAAGGGCGTGCTTGAGTGAATTGATGACCAATTCGGAGACGATCAGACCGATGCTCTCGGCATCGCGCCGGCTGGATGTCTCCCCTTTTCAATTTGTCGGGTCACCTGCGTCCGAACAGTCCGCCCACTACGCCGCCAATCAGTCCACCTGGACCGCCATCGCTGCGGTGATGGTGAGCACCACCCCCACCGTGACGACGGGCCAGACGTCCTTCATCGGATCTGTCACCGCTGCTGGAGCTGGCGTGCGCCGCTGAGACTGACTCGGTCAGTAGCGCCTGATGCTGTTGCGTGTTGAGAAAGCCAGTCTTGGGATAGCCGCGTGCCGCCTGCCAGCGCGTAATGACAGACCGGGTCGACTCGTCGAACCGTCCGTTGACCTTGGTGTCGAAGCCGAGACGGGTCAGCCGGCGCTGCACGTCTCGACGCCTTCCCTTGTCGAGGCCTACCTGATCTTCGGTTTCCTGAGTTGCCTCCTGGGAAAAGGTCGCCGGATCGACGGATGCCAACAGTTCGCGGTCGGTCGTGCTGGGACCGGCTTGGGCAACATTTGCACCGACGAAAACTCCCAAGACTGACAATGCGATGATGAAGACACGCAATGGCTTGTTCTTCCCTGATCCTAGAGCCTCTCAGTGATTTCGACTTTGAGAGTTGATGTCGGGCAACTGTTATCCGGGTCACTTGTTCCTTATCACGCGTCGAATGTTACACCGCATTACAGGCGGTCTACCTCGTACCTGAGTGCAAGAACCTCGCGGCTGGCCGACCCTGAAGGGGCCGTTTCTTTGCGCATATCTGGCCACACGCAAAAGCCGCCAAGGTCTCCCTCGACGGCTGGTGCCGTTGCGTTTACGTACAGGTACTGCGTCGAGCGGCGCTCGAACGCAGCCCGTGCTCGCTCTTATTGGACGCACGCGACCTTCAATGAGGGCCGGTGGGTGCGTTGCCAGTGTGCCGGGCCAACGATCCCCGATCCTTGTGACATGTGACTGGCGGCGATGCTCTTCAAGCGAGCACTGCTGTCCCATTCGATGAAATGGCAAAGCGCGTTTTCAATTGCCCCGACACCTCTATCGCCGAGCTTGCCAAATTGATGCGAGCGCATGACATCGGCTGCATTCCGGTTGGCGAGGACGACAAGCTGGTCGGGATGGTGACCAACCGCGATATCGTCTGCAAAGGGCTCGCGAGCCACGGCTTCGATGCCGCCCCGGCGCGCGATGTGATGACTGAAGGCATCCATTGCCGCCGGGAGGACGACGACCTCGCAAAGGCGATGCATCACATGGAGAAGCTGCAGGTCCGCAGGCTGCCGGTGATCAACAAGAGCAAGCGGATGGTCGGCATCATCAGCCTGGGTGACGTCAGCCGTTCCGCATCAGGTGATGTGCTGACCGAGACCGTCACGAGTGTTTCGGCGCATCACTGAGACGATGCGGCGCACGTCGATTTGCCATTGCCATCCGGCGGTTCAGGTCGCCCGGCCGACCGACCGCGAATTGGCCAATCGACGGGCGCAAAGCAGCAACCTCGCCGAGGCGGTGCGCTATCGATCAAAGATTGCGCGATATGGCGCTCCCGGGCCGGAGCAGCATTGTACAATGTCGCGGAATACGGGGAATTGGCGCTCCCTAGGGGAATCGAACCCCTGTTTCAGCCTTGAGAGGGCCGCGTCCTAACCGCTAGACGAAGGGAGCGTGTGGGACAGGACATAGCCGCGAATTTTGGCGGCGGCAAGCTGGGATTGAGGGTTTCATCCCAGTCGTCCTGGCGCAGGCCAGGACCCATCACCCCGAATGCCAATGGTTAAGGCAGATCGGAGTGCTGGCCTCATTCACGCAACGAAAACCTGTGGTTATGGGTCCTGGCCTGCGCCAGGACGACGGTGGAAATTTGGGCGAATACCCGGGCCGCCTTTACGGCTCATTGGCAAATTTCAGCTTTCCCGCCGGCTTCAGGGTATGGGCGTCGAAGGTGCGGATCTCGATGACCCCGCCGAGATCCAGCGTGACCACGAGGCGCTCGCCGGCGACCCCGGTCGCGACGATCCTGGCGCCCTTGGGCAGGGTGGCGGTGATGTCGCCCACGGGCTCGGCCGCCCTTCCCTCCGACTTGAAAAGGCGGTAGCCCACCGCAATCAGGACGGCGCAGATTGCCAGCGCCGTGGTCAACCCCGCGATCAGCATCATCCGCCGCACCCGCGCGAACAGCGCGGCCTGCTCGGGGGTCGGTTCGGGAACAGCGGTATCAGACGTCGTCATGGAAAACTCAGGCTCTGCGCAAAGGTTGGAGGTTGTCGTTGCCGGCGACGAGGGCTCGGCCCGGCTCGACCGCGTGCTGGCGGCGCGTCTGCCGGAGCTGTCGCGATCGAGGCTGAAAGCCCTGATCCTGGCGGGCGCAGTACACCTGAAGGCCTCCGCGGTCCGCGACCCCGCTTATCACGTCGCATCCGGCGATACGATCATAATCGACGTGCCGGAGGCGGCTCCGCCGGAGCCGAAGGGGGAGGATATCGCCCTCGATATCGTGTTCGAGGACGACGACATCGTCGTTCTCAACAAGCCGAAGGGGCTGGTGGTGCATCCCGCCGCCGGCCACGAGACCGGCACGCTGGTGAATGCGCTGATCGCCCATTGCGGCACCTCGCTCTCCGGCATCGGCGGGGTGCGCCGGCCCGGCATCGTGCACCGGCTCGACAAGGACACGACAGGGCTGATGGTGGTCGCCAAGAACGACCTCGCCCACGCCTCGCTGACCGCGCAATTCGCCGACCACGGCCGCACTGGCGAGATGCGCCGCGGCTACATGGCCTTCGCCTGGGGCGTGCCCGGCCGGCAT
>NZ_JALBHA010000460.1:0-5235 GCF_023006445.1 Bradyrhizobium sp. SHOUNA76 | reverse complement strand
CATGGCGCGGCGCGACGTACAGGAACGCCGGCGCGCCGGGGCCGGCATTGATGTATTTGTAGGTACAGCCGGCGGCGAAATCGGCGCCGGTGCCCGCAAGATCGACCGGCAGCGCGCCGGCGGAATGGGCGAGATCCCAGACCGTGACGATGCCGAGCGCATGCGCTTTCGCCGTCAGCTTCGCCATGTCGTGGCGGCGGCCGGTGCGGTAATCGACCTCGGTGATGTAGAGGACCGCGATCTCCTCGGACAACGAATCCTCGATCTCCTCCGGCGCCACCAGGCGCAATTGGTGGCCGCGCCCGAGCGTCGCGATCAGGCCCTCGGCCATGTAGAGATCGGTCGGGAAATTGCCGGTGTCCGAGAGGATGACCATGCGCGATGCGCTCATGTCGAGCGCGGCGGCGAGCGCCTGATAGACCTTCAGCGACAACGTGTCGCCGACCATTACGGATCCGGCCTCCGCACCGATCAGCCGCGCGATGCGATCGCCGACGTGACGCGGCTGGGCATACCAGCCGGCAGTGTTCCAGGCCCGGATCAGCTCATTGCCCCACTCGGTGGTGATGACGCGGTTGACCCGCTCGGCAACGCCAAGCGGCAGGGCGCCGAGCGAATTGCCGTCGAGATAGATCACACCGTCGGGCAGATGGAACAGCGCCTTGGTGTCGTCGTAGACGCGAAGCTTGGTCATGGAAAATCTCTACAGAATCGTGCGGACGCGCCAGAGCTCGGGGAACAGCTCCACCTCCAGCATGCGCTTGAGATAGCTGACACCACCGGTGCCGCCGGTACCGCGCTTGAAGCCGATGACACGCTCGACCGTGGTCACGTGGTTGAAGCGCCAGCGGCGGAAATAATCCTCGAAGTCGACGAGTTTCTCGGCGAGCTCGTAGAGCATCCAATGCGTCTCCGGCGCCTCGTAGACGACACGCCAGGCCTGCAGCACGCCTTCGTTGAAGCTGTGGGTCTCGCGAACATCGCGAGCCAGCACCGCGGCCGGCATCTTGAGCCCGTTGCGGTCGGCGAGCCGCAGCACTTCGTCATAGAGGCTGGGCGTCGCGAGTTCGGCCTCGAGCAGCTTCGTCGTCTCCACATCGTGCGCGTGCGGCTTGAGCATGGCGTGATTGCGGTTGCCGAGCAGAAATTCGATCAGCCGGTATTGCCGCGACTGAAAGCCCGAGGACTGTCCGAGCTGCGAGCGGAAGCGCGTGTACTCGCTGGGCGTCATGGTGCGCAGCACGTCCCAGGCGTTGTTGAGCTGCTCGAAGATGCGCGACATCCGCGCCAGCATCTTCATTGCAGGCTGCACCTCGTCCATGGCGATGGCGCGGCGCGCGGCGCTGAGCTCGTGGATGGCAAGGCGCATCCACAGCTCGGTGGTCTGATGCTGGATGATGAACAGCATCTCGTCATGCGCTTCCGAGAGCGGATGCTGCGCGCCGAGGATCGCATCCAGCGCCAGGTAGTCGCCATAGGACATCCGCCGGGCGAAATCGGTCTCGGCGCCTTCATTCGCAGGATCGTAATCGCTGGACGTCATGGCTGGCCCTCTCGATCGATCATACCGGCCTGCTCAGTCGAGGCCGATCAGGCGCGCGGTGATCTGCGACGACGGATCCTTGAGCCCGTCGATCACGGTGAAATGGTTCAGCGCCGGCTCGACGACGAGGCGCGTCGGCACGTCGAAGCCGGTCCAGACATTGGCCATCAGGTCGGACTGGCGGATGAATTCGGGCCGCTCGCCGCCGCCGACCCAGGCGGTCACGGGCGAATGCCCACGCGGCAAATGCAGCGCCGCGCTTTCGAGCGTCGCTTCCTCCATGGTCATGCCCAGTGTCTCGTTCATCTTGGTCTTGAGCAGCGGACGCAGGTCGTGCAGGCCGCTGATCGAGAGCGTGCCGGCAATGCGGCTGTAGACGGCGGGCTCCAGCCGGCTGTCATCGCACAGCATGCGCGTGACGAGATGGCCGCCGGCCGAGTGGCCGGCGAGGTGGATCGGACCTGCGACAAGCGAGGCCGCTTTCGCGATCGCGGCGGTGATTTCGGCGGTGATGTCGGAGATGCGCGCAGCCGGCGTCAGCGTGTAGCTCGGCAGCGCCACGGCCCAGCCATGGTGCCGCGCGCCTTCGGCGAGATCGGTCCAGGTCGACTTGTCGAAGCGCATCCAGTAGCCGCCATGGACGAAGACGACGAGCCCCTTGCTGTCGCCGTCGGGCAGGACCAGGTCGAGCTTCTGGCGCTCCCCGGCGCCATAGGCGATGTCGGCGCGAAAGTTCCTCAGCCCGGCACGATACGCCGCGGCTCGCTCCAACCACAACGCGGGCATCTTGTCCGAGCCGGGGATATGGGCCGAATTGGCATAAGCATCATCCCAATCGCGCATTGTGACTCCCGAGGACTCGCGAACTCGCCGCCAGTCTGCCACCGGTCAATGCCGCATCCTAGTCTTTATTTTAAGCTTAAAGGATTTAGGAGGATCCGGAGGGTCAGGCAGCTGAGCGCTCCAGCCGTAGGATGGGCAAAGCGGCGCGTGCCCACGCGCTGGTTATGTCGAATAAGACTCGTGGGGACGGCGCAAAGGCGCCTTTGCCCACCCTACGGCACCGCGAACGGAGCGACGGCTACGCGTTCTCCACTCCGCACCATTCCGCGATGAACAGCGCCATCGCCTTGGTCGCTTTCTTCAGCGACTCCAGCTCGACATATTCGTTGAAGCCGTGCATCTCGCCGCCGCTGGCACCGAAGCACAGGCTCGGAATGCCGTGGTTGAGGCCATAGAAGCGGGTGTCGGTGAGCGCGGTGAAGACGAGGTCCTCGACCGCGCCGCCATAGACCTTGCCGAACGCTTTGCCGAACGCAGCCTCCGGCGCGGCGGCGTCGGTCAGTTCATAGCCTTCCGACAGGAAGCCCGACCATTCGATCTCCGGCGGATTATTGGCAAGGAAGCGGTGGTTGCGCGCCGCGGCAGCGACGCAGGCCATGATCTCCTTCTGGTGGTCGGCGATCGACCAACCCGGCAGAACCGCAATCCGGCAATCGACATCGCACCAGGCCGGCACGCTGGAAGCCCAGTCGCCGCCCTTGATGATGCCGGGGTTGAAGTTGATGGGATGGTTGAGCGTCTTGAAGTGCCTGTCAGCTTTGGCGCGCTCGTTCCATTCGATCTCCAGCTTCTGCAGCGCCTGGATCAAATGATAGGCGGCCATGATCGCATTCGCGCCGGAGCCGGCAAAGGCGACATGCGTCGGATGGCCCTTCACGCGCAGGCGAAACCAGATCACGCCGACCTGCGAGCGCACCATCTTGCCGCCGGTCGGCTCCGGAATGAAGCAGGCATCCGCACGATAGCCGCGCTGCAGCGTCGAGAGCGCGCCGACGCCTGTGCTCTCCTCCTCGATCACGGACTGGAAGTGGATCCGTGCCGTCGGCCTGAAGCCCGCGGCCTTGATCGCATCGAGGGCATAGAGCGCGCCGATGGTGCCCGACTTCATGTCGCAGGCGCCACGGCCGAACATCTTGCCGTCCTTGATGACGGGCGAGAACGGCGGCGTGTCCCACAATTCCAGCGGGCCAGCGGGCACCACATCGCAGTGGCCCTGCAGGATCAGCGATTTGCCGCCGTTCGTTTGCGGACGGTAGGTGCCCACCACCGAACGTGCTTTGGAGAAATCATGCTCTATCGGGCCGAAGCCGCGCAGATCCTTGAGATCATCGACATCGATGTGCCAGTCGTCGACCTCATAGCCACGCTCGCGCAGGAGGTCGCCGATCATGTCCTGACACGGCCCCTCCGCCCCGCGGGTCGAAGGGATCGCGACGAAATCGCGTGTGGTGGCAAGCTGGGCTTCGAAGCCGGCATCGACGGCGTCGAGAATCCTCTGCTGCGTTTCGGCATTCATCAGGCAACTCCAGGCATTCCAATGGTCCCAAGGAGTGCGCAAGCTAACCGATTTCAGCCGTTCGGGTACTCCACAAAATAAGCATCCCGCAATGCATCTTCGAGCAGGCGCCCTTCCGAATAGCCATTCAACGTCGCAGGACGCGTGACGCCGTCGAGCAGGCGCGGGCACGGTTCCGGCGCGCCGATCACGGTGCGCACCGGGATGCGTTCGGCATAAATCGGCAACGCATAGTCCTCGTCGTCGTCAGCAACACCCTTGGCGCGTATCTTGGCCGAGGCTTCCTCGATTTCCATCGCGATGAAGGACGTCGCCTTGATCTCCTGGGTGTTGCTCGCCCTGAGACTCGCGGTGCGATCCGGGAAGAAGCGATCGACCATCGCGATCACCGCGCGCTCCTTCTCGCTGGGATCGGTAACGAGATAGGCGGTGCCGAATGCCATCACCGCACGGTAGTCGGCGGAATGGTTGAAGCCGCAGCGCGCCAGCACGAGGCTGTCGAGATGGGCGACCGTGAGACACACGCGCTCGCCCTTGGTCTGGCTGCGCAACATCCGGCTTGCGCTCGAGCCGTGCCAGTAGAGCCTGGTGCCCTCGCGCCAGAAGAAGGTCGGCGTGCAATAGGGCTGGCCGTCGATCACGTAGGAGACATGGCAGAGCATCGAGGAATCCAGGATGCGATGAACCGTGTCGTGATCGTAGAAGCCGCGATCGTGCCGGCGCTTCACCTGGCTGCGCGCGGAGGTCGGATAGGAATTGGTGGTCTCGGTCTGGCTCACGGCCGCTCCTGATCGGATTGGAAAGATCCGGAGTAGTTGTAGCGGCGCATTTGGTCTGCGATAGTTCCAATTCCATGCAAAAAATTCCGACCAATTCTCTTCCCTCCCCGGCCAAGACCGAGCTGTCGCTCGATCTCGCCGGCCCGCACGTCACGGCCGGCGCCTCCGCCGCGCATCGGCTCTATCAGGCGCTGTGCGAGATGATCGTCTCCGGCCTCGTCAAGCCTGGCGAGCCGCTGCCGCCGTCACGCACGCTGGCGAAGCAAACGGGCTTTCGGCGCAACGCCGTCGTCACCGCCTATGAGCGCCTGATCGCTGACGGCTTTGCCGAAGCCACCGTTGGCTCCGGCACCTTCGTCGCCGCGCGCATCCCTGCGCGCGCGGCCGAACCGAACAAGCCGAAGATCATCGTCGAAACGCCCGGGCAAGGCGCGTTCGCGCTCGGCTGCACACATGTCGACGAACGCGCGGTGCAGCGCTTCCGCGCCTTTGTCGGCCGCCGCATGCGCGCATTCGGCGCCGAGCACCTTCACTATGGCGATCCGCGCGGCAGC
>NZ_JALBHA010000045.1:0-25064 GCF_023006445.1 Bradyrhizobium sp. SHOUNA76 | reverse complement strand
CTGCGCGCTTTCCGCACGAATTCTCCGGCGGCCAGCGCCAGCGCGTCTGCATCGCGCGCGCGCTCTCGCTCGGGCCGAAACTGATCGTCGCCGACGAGGCGGTCTCGGCGCTCGACGTCTCGGTCAAGGCGCAGGTCGTCAACCTGATGCTCGACCTTCAGGCCAGCATGGGCCTTGCCTATCTCTTCATTTCCCATGACATCGCGGTGGTCGAGCGCATGAGCCACCGGGTCGCGGTGATGTATCTCGGCGAGATCGTCGAGATCGGCCCGCGCGCGTCCGTGTTCGGCAATCCGCAGCATCCCTACACCAGGAAGCTGATGGCCGCCGTGCCGGTGCCCGATCCGGCGCGCCGGGGCACGCGGCGCGAAGTCTCCAACGACGAGATCACAAGCCCGGTGCGCGCGCCGGACTATCAGCCGCCGGTCCGGCAGTATCGTGAAGTGTCGCCCGGGCACGTCGTCCAGGTCTGGGGCGAGGAGTGGTCGGCCTGAGACGCGCAGGGTGCGATGCGTTTCCCGTGACGTGGCCGAACCCATGAGTTGACGTGCACGAAATACGCAAGCGTGGATAGATCTGACATCGGCGAAACGCCGGACAACTGGTGAACTAACGGCGCCCTTCAGCTCCCGCTCCTGCGCTCCCGGGTATCGTGACAATGCAGATTTGTCCTCCGGAAATTGTGACTGGATGGAGCGGCAGGGAACCGCGGTATGTGAACCGCCTCATACTCCATCACTCTTTTTTCGAGCTATCACTCCCCCAAGAAATTGCCGCACCCCGAAGCTGACCGACAGGCACGGGTGAGATGCAATGCCTGCGCAGCCGCGTGCTCGCAGCTTTGGATTGGCTCTCGTCTTGCTCACGAGCAAGCCAGCCCCATCACTCACAGATCTTTCTGAAATTGGAATCACGGGCATCGCGAAACGCGTTCACGCAGCTTCTGTTCGAGGTCGGCCGGTAGGCTGCTACTTACGAGGAGCCCCCAATGAAGATCAGCAACCCGATTTCCAGCGCATTTTCTCAGACAAAGCACGCCGGCAATCTTCGGATCGCCCGTTCCAGTCTTATCAAGACGGCCCATCTTCTTGAAAGAATTGGACTTGCGGCCGTTGGGGCCTCTTGCGGCCTCTACGTGGGTGCGACCCTGCTGCGTCAGAAAGGCGGCCTTTTTGAAAGCGGCTGGATCGTGCTGCTGACGATGTTCTACGGAGCTCTCAGTTATTATGTCGGAATCGATTTGTCGCGCAGTGTCGCGCGGAAATCGATTGCGAGCACCTCGGAGGAATACAACGGATCCGAGGCGGCTGAGCTCATGAGTGCAGCCGGAACGTTCGGCGCGGCGATCGCAGCAACTCTGTCCGTCAGCATCCTTGTCCTTGATCAAAACCTTCCCAACGGGCTGATCGGCTTTGTTGCCGGCTGTTGGGTGGTTGGTTCTTCGCTTCAAGTCGTGGCGGGAACGATGGCGCGCAACCACGAAGTGCCCATGGACAGGGAATGAAGGCTGCTGTGCTCACGGAAGGCGTCCGCTCGGTGTCGTGACGTGAGCACAAGCCCAGTGCCGGATTCAGCTTGAGTGAGTGGCTGACGGCCTCGCAACCTTTGTCGTCCAACGCGGCGTGCAGACGATTTTGAGTAGCGCGGCCGCTCGCATCGAGCAATGTCGCCGCCTCGAAGCGGTGCAGGTACCGAGCAACCGAAATTGTCGCGCCGCAAACAAGACGTGCCATCATGATGGCGTTGGGATATTGTCCCCGCGCGCCGTGGTCCAAAACTCTGCGAACCGCCAACCACACGATCGGTGGAGCCAATGCAGATTGCGGAGTGGCTCGATACGTTGGGGCTTGGGCAATACGCCGAGCGTTTTGCCCAAAATGGGATCGACATGGGCGTCCTTCCCGAACTGATGGACGACGACTTCGAAAAGATCGGCGTCCTGCTCGGCCATCGTCGCAAGATGCTTCGCGCTATCGCCGATCTCGATCCAGCCGCGTTGATCGCATCGCGGGCGCCTCCTCATGACGCCGAGCGGCGTCACCTCACCGTGATGTTTTGCGATCTGGTCGGGTCGACTGCGCTCTCGGCGCGTCTTGATCCCGAGGATATGTGGGAAGTGATCCGGGCCTATCGCGCCGCCTGCGCAAGGGTCATTTCCGCCTATGACGGCAGCATAGCCAGGTTCGTCGGCGACGGAATACTCGTCTATTTCGGCTATCCGCGCGCCCACGAGGATGACGCGGAGCGCGCAGTGCGCGCGGGCCTCGACGCCATCTCTGCGATGAGACAGCTCAAGACGAGCGGCGACGAACGGGTTGAGCTGCGGATCGCAATCGCGACCGGGCTCGTGGTGGTCGGCGACCTCATCAGCGGAGATGCGTCAGAGGAGCACGCAACGGTCGGCGACACACCAAACCTCGCTGCCCGGCTCCAGAGCCTGGCGGAGCCGGGAGCGGTCGTCGTTGCCTCGTCGACGCGCCGGCTGCTCGGTGATCTCTTCACGTTTCGCAACCTCGGTCGCCGCGAGGTCAAGGGGATATCAGAACCCATCGCAGTCTGGGCGGTCGAGGGAGCGGCCGCATCGGAAAGTCGCTTCGAGGCGGTCCATGCGGCGCGCTCGATCGGCTTTGTCGGCCGCAAGGAGGAGATCGAACTCGCGCTCTCGCGCCAGCTTCTGGCATGGCAGGGGCAAGGGCAGATGGTGCTGATTTCCGGCGAAGCCGGCATCGGCAAGTCGCGCATGGTCGCAACGCTGTCCGAAAGCCCCGCGTTGGGAGTGCACCGCCGGGTGCGATATCAGTGTTCGCCCTACCACACCAACAGTGCGCTTCATCCCTTTGTCGCGCAGCTCGAGCGCGCGGCCGGCATTTGCTCGCACGACACGCCCGGGCAAAAGCTCGACAAGCTCGAGGCGATGCTGGCGCTTGGAACGCAGCAGGTCGCCCGGGCGACAGCGCTCATTGCAGCACTGCTTTCGATCCCAACCGACGACCGTTACCCGCCGCTCGGTCTGAGCCCGGCGCAGCAGCGGCGACAGACCTTTGCCACCCTTCTCGATCAGCTTGAGGGATTGGCGCGAGAGCAGCCCCTGCTGATTGTCTGCGAGGATATGCATTGGGCCGATGCCACGACTCTTGAACTGTTCGATCTCACGGTCGACCGGATCCGGAGACTGCCGATACTCGTGCTCATGACATCGCGGCCGGAGTTCGAGCCCTCCTGGTCGGGCCTTGGCAACGTCAGTCTGTTGCGGCTCGACCGGCTCGATCGGCAGGACACGCGGGCGCTGGTCGAGCAGGTGACTATCGGTCGCCAGCTGCCACGCGAGATGATGAAGCAGATCATCGACAGGACGGATGGCGTCCCGCTATTCGTCGAGGAATTGACCAAGATGGTGCTGGAGTCCGGATGGCTCGTCGAAGGTGCCGGGCGCTATCGCCTCGAGAGTCCGCTCCCGCCGCTGGCCATTCCCGCGACGCTGCAGGATTCGCTGATGGCGCGGCTCGACCGGCTGGCGCCGGTCAAGGAGGTGGCGCAGATTGGCGCCGCCATCGGCCGCGACTTCTCGTACGCGCTGCTGAGATATGTGGCGGGACGCGATGATCTGACGCTGAGCGCTGCGCTGGGGCAACTCGAAGAGGCCGAACTGCTGGTGTGTCGCGGGACACCGCCCGAAGCAAACTATAGTTTCAAGCACGCTCTCGTTCAGGAGGCGGCCTACGAGAGCCTGCTCAAGAGCAAACGGCAGGTGCTTCACACCCGCATCGGCGATGTCCTGCGCGAAAAGTTTCCGGTCGTGGCCGAGACTGAGCCGGAAGTTCTGGCGCACCACTTCACTGAGGCTGGGCTGAACGAGGTCGCCCTCGAGTGGTGGCGCAAGGCGGGCCAGCAGGCGCTGAAGCGCTCGGCCTATTCCGAGGCAATTGCGCATCTCGGCAAGGCGATTGCCATCGCCGATGAGTTGCCTGATGAGCCTCATCGAATGATGAGCAGGTTGAATCTTCAAATCGCATATGGCCGCGCGTTAAGGGGTGGCCTCGGGCATAGCGCCCCCGAAACGGTCGCTGCATGGACGCGCGCCCGGCAGTTCGCGGCCGACATCAATGATCCGGTTGAACTTGCGCCGATCCATTCCGGCCTCTTCAATGCCTGCCTGACCCACGGCGAACTTGCTCCGATGCGGGAGCTGGCGGACGCCATTATGAGTGCCGCGGAGCGACGACCAGACGCGGCAGTGGCCGCCGTCGTTGCGCATTGGACGGGCGGCGTCACCTGCTGGTTCGGGGGCGACTATCTGAAGGCGAGAACGCATCTCGAGCAGGCACTGGCGATCTATGGTGCCGAGCCGGATCCCGCGACGTTCAGGCCCTCGGCGCTGGATCTGCCGTTCGTGATCATGAGGTTTCTTGCTCTGGTGCTCTGGCCGCTTGGCAGCATCGCTCGCGCGCGCCGGCTCGCCGCCGAAGCGGTGAGCGCTTCAGGAGAAAAACGGGCGCTTTCCCAGGCCAATGCGCTCGTTCATCGCGCTGTGTTCGACGGGCTATGCGGGGGCCTGTTGCAGCAAACGGATACTATCCTGGCGCTCGGCCTTGCGCGCGACCACACGATGCCGCTGTATGTGGCCGCCGGTACCTACCTGAATGGCCTGGCCAACTGGCGTGCCGGCGACCGAATGGCCGGACTGACGGAAATGCGTCGCGGATGGACCATGCTGCGCGAGAATGACTGCTACCTCTGTGAACCGTTTTGGGGGATGCAGGTCGCGATGGCGGATGCAGAGGTGGGCCAGCTCGAAACCGGGCTGGACATCTTGAGCGAATTGATCGCATCGGCGGGACAATCCGGTCAGCATTGGCTTGATGCGGAGCTGCATCGCGTCCAGGGCGAGCTTTTGTCGCGTCATGACCCTCCGGACGGTTCCAGCGCCGAAAATGCCTTCAACCGAGCGCTGGAAATCGCACGACACCAGCAGGCGAAGACTTTCGAATTGCGCAGCGCCCTTGGACTTGCGCGCCTGCACAAGGCAAATGGCCGAGCCGGCGCGGTTTTCACACTGCTCGCTCCCGTCCTCGCTGAATTCGACGTGGAGCGAAATCTTCCCGAAGTCGAAGAAGCGGAGAAGCTGCTTCGGAATGGGCGTTAGCCGCGCCGCCGTTCGATCGGCGCCAACGGCGCGCCGACTTCAAGCGGGAATAGGTCGGCATCCTGGTTCCTCGATTCGGGAGCCGTAGTCTTCCGGTTTTGACACATCTTAACCTAATGTGGTGAAAGCTAGATATGCTTCTCTTGGTTGCGAACGCGACCCTGCTGCGGTGACGAAACCTGATTTCGGCTAGCAGCAATGTTGGCGGATTGCTCCAGGCGCAGACGTCATCCCAACACCGGGCCATGCGCCGATTGGCTTGCCTTCGCTGGGCAGACGCAGCGACCAAAGCCTATTGGAGATCCAGTCGTGGCTCGCTTGCACGTCGAACGTTTCATTCGCAGCCGGATTGTTCGCCGATCCCTAGCGCTCGGGATCATCGCTCTGAGCGGATGGGCCCTGTTGCCGTATGTGACCTACCGAATCGCTCCCTCCGCCTATGTCAATGCCGAGCTCATGCGGGTGACTGCACCAATGGCGGGTCAGCTCTCGTCAGATCTCCCACGCAAGGGTGAATATTTCCAGCGCACCCGGGTGGTGCCGCTGGTCGAGGCGCGTTCGCCGGATCGCCGGCATCTCATGGACCTTGATCAGCAGCTTGCCATGTCCACCAAACGCGCCGAGCTTGCACGTCGGCAACTCGAGGAAATCGCCGAGCTCGATCGCAAGCTCCGCGAGCGCAGCGAAGACTATCGTTTGGGGATGGTGGCGCGGCTGAGCCACGAGATCGGCGAAACGCAAGTTGAAAAAGGTGGCTGTCTCGCCGAGGCGCGGCAGCGGAACGATGTCGCGGGCCGGATGGAGAAGCTCGTGAAGCTCGGCATCAGTTCGCAGATCCGCTCCGGCGAGGCCCAGGCTTCTCAAGAGGCAACCGCAACGCGGTGCCAGATGGCCGATGAACGCCTGCAGCGCCTCAAGACCGAATTGGGGGCGGCTGAGAAGGGCATCTATCTTCGTGGCGATGCCAATGATGTGCCCTATTCGCAGCAGCAGCGCGAGCGGCTTGTCCTCCGCCGCCAGGAGCTCGAGACAGACCTGTTGCAGAACAGCTCACGTGCCGCGCAGCTGGCCGCGGAGATCGCAGAGGAACGCACTCGACTTGATCGTCTCGATCACTACGATCTGTCCTTGCCGGCAGCTCATGTAGTCTGGTCGGTGGCGGCCAGCCCGGGCTCGATGGTCACGGAAGGGCAATCGGTCTTCGATTTTGCAGATTGCGAACGCCGGTTTATCGTTGTTGAACTCCCCGAGCGCGATTTCGAGAAGATCAAGGCCGGAGATGCGGCTACCGTCCGCCTGATTGGGAGCCGCGAATGGAAGACCGGCCAGATCCGGCAAGTCCGCGGATCGGCAGCGTACGGCGATGATCGGCTGCTTGCGGCTCGGGTGCCGCGGCCTGATCCGGGCAACATTACCGTTGAGATATCGCTTCCGTCCAATGAGACGTTGGCCGACCGCAACGGCTCCTGCGATATCGGACGGTTGGCTGAGGTGCGCTTCGAGCGCAGAGCCGACGGCCTGTTACGGTTGGTCAGCTCGAAGCTGAAATGGCTGACCGCTCGCCTGGAGCTCGACCAGTCGTCCCTGTAAGCGAGATGTTCCATGCAGGCCATGACTCTGCCTCTCTCTCAGCTGTTTGCGCCGATGCTGGGCATCTTTGCGGCGATGTACCTGTTGGCGCCGACCTTTCCAGTCGCGCGCCTCTGGGCCCGTGTCGCGGTCTTTGTCGTGGTTTGGCTTGTGGTCGCCCGCTATCTCGAATGGCGTATTTTCGCCACCGTGCTGCCGGCAAGCGGGACCTGGTATCAGGTCGGCTGGATCTGGTTCTGTCTGTTCGTCGAGCTTCTGACCTTCACAGATCAGTTCATTCTCTATCTGACTTTCCTTCGCAGGACCGATCGCCGCAGCGAAGCAGATCAGCACGAGCGTCGGCTGCGCAGCCTGCCGGATGACGAGCTGCCCGCGGTCGACGTCTTTATTCCGACCTATGACGAGCCAATCGAGGTGCTGGAAAAGACGATTACGGGCGCGTTGTGTCTGGACTATCCAAACTTCCAGGTATGGGTCTTGGATGATGGTCGCAGGCCTTGGCTCAGAGAACTCTGCACGCAAAAGGGCGCCGGCTATCTCACGCGCGCCGACAACTTGAATGCCAAGGCCGGCAATATCAATCATGCGCTGACGAAGACGAGCGGCGAGTTCTTCGCGATCTTTGATGCGGACTTCGTGCCGCAGCGCAATTTCCTGATGCGCACGACGGGCTTCTTCGCTGATCCAAAGATCGGAATCGTTCAGATCCCGCACACCTTCTACAATGAGGACCCGATGCAGGCGAATCTCGGCTTGCACAGGGGGCTGCCGGACGAACAACGGTTCTTCTTCGATGCCATCATGCCCGCGCGCGACGGCTGGGATGGTGCCTTTTGTTGTGGTTCCAACTCCGTCACGCGTCGCGCAGCACTCCGCGCGGTGGGCGATGCCTTGCCGACCCAGTCCATCACAGAAGACATCCTGCTGACGCTGGTCCTGCTGCGCAAGGGATACGTCACTCGCTATCTTCGCGAGCCGCTGGCGATTGGATTGGCGCCGGAAAGCCTTGACGCCTTTTTCGTGCAGCGGCAACGCTGGGCGCGTGGCGCGATCCAGACGCTGTATCTCGCCGCCGGCCCGCTCGGACCCGGACTGGGCTTGATGCATCGGCTCCTCTTCTTTCCTGCGCATTGGCTCTCTATGGGCCTGCGGGCGCTCGCGGTCGTGGTGGTTCCGATCGTGTTCATGTGGACTGGCCTCGCGCCTGTCGTCGACGTCACTCCCGAGTCGGTCTTCTATTACTTGTTCCCCGCGATTCTGGCGCTTAACGGCGGTATCTCCTGGTTCGCGCCGCACGAGCACTTTCCGCTCGCCGCTCAGGTGTCGGCGACTATCCAGAGCTTCAAGATCCTGCCGACGGTGCTCGAGACTCTCGTCAAGCCGACGGGGCATGCGTTCAGGGTGACGCCCAAGGGAGCTGCTGCGCGACGCGCAAGCTACGCCGCGGAGATATTCTGGCCGTCGGCGGTTCTGATGGCGTTGACGGTCGTCGGTGTGGTCCTGAACACGATCCCGGAATGGCGGATCATCGATCATCCGGCGGCTCTACCGATGGTCGCCTTCTGGTCGGTCGTGAACATCGTCGTGCTTTTCTTCGTCTGCATGACCTCGCTGCAGGCGCGGATGGGACGCACCGAGGAGCGTTTCGATGCCGATGAATCAATCTTGATCCAAACCGAGTCCGGCGAGCGGCTTTCTGGGCGCATGAGCAACATCTCCCTCTCTGGCGCCGGCGTTCTGCTCGGCTCCGGCATTGACTATCCTCGCGCTGGAGAACCGCTACGGGTGCACATCGTGCAGGTGGGTTGGATCGACGCGACGGTCGTGCAACAAAGAGGCCAGCTTGTCGGGGTGCAGTTCCATTTGCCGCAGTCGCTTGAACGAGACCTGCTGATCCGCAAGCTCTTTACCGTCGCCCGTCTGAGGGGGAACGGTGTCATCGCGCGCTCGGTGAACAGGGCGATGCTTAAGAACATCTGGTCAATGGCCGCGCCGTTGCCCCACATTGTTACGCGCGGCGCGAAGCCCGCGTCGTTTTCGCCGACCGAGCGCCTGCCGGCAGAGAGCCTGGTGATTCGGCCTCAACGGCGGATCGACGACTTGGCACATCTTGCCGGAGTTCGAAGCCTGCATCCGACGAGTTTTAGTGAACCTGGCTTTGGCCGAGTGGCCGGCACAGTGCTCAAGGCCGTCAAGCTGAGCTGATTGCTGTGTTGTCCTTCTCGTCCGACCAGTCCACGGGATATCGATCGACGGTCAGGCCGCTCATCGATGCCGTCGGTCTCCTTCCGGTGCCCTGCCAAAAAACTCAACCGGAGCGAGCAACCATCCCTTGGCCCAAGGCGTTTGCGGATTGAGGGTGGAGGGAGCATCTGTTGATCGATCACCGCAGCGATCTTCGCCTAGGGCGTCTCACGTTCTGGGTCTCGGCATTCGTGGCGGTTGCCTGCTTGGCGCTCGTCGCGCTCAGCGGTTGGCGGGAGTGGTCCTCGCGAGTGACGGTCCTGAAGGCCTCCGAAACGGACATGGCCAATCTGGCCCGGTCGGTGACGCAACACGCGGACGACACGTTCGAACTCGCGGACACCGTTCTAAATGTGTTGGTTGGCCAACTCGAGCTTGAGGGAACCAGCCCGGCGGCAATCGCCAAGATTCAGACCTTTCTTTCCCGGCGCAAGGCCGCGAATCGGATCCGCGCCGTGTTCGTCTATGACGAGACCGGCCGCTGGCTCGCAACCAGCGAGCCTGTGAATTTCGCCGGTCTCAACAACAGTGACCGAGAATATTTCCAGCATCATCGCGCCGTGGCTGACCCGGGAACCTTCATTGGGTCTCCAGTGAGGAGCAGGTCGAGCGGGCAATGGATCATCACCGCCTCAAGGCGCTTCAATCATCCTGACGGCAGTTTTGCCGGAGTGGCTCTTACGACGATCGATGTCGACTATTTTCTGCAGTTCTATCGCGGATTCGACGCTGGCCAGAACGGTTCGATTGCACTGGCGACCGCGAAAGGCGTTATCCTCGCGCGTAGCCCGGACAACGGCTATACGGGCCGCGACCTGTCGAGTGCTCCGCTTTTTAGAATAATCCGCGAGCGGCCGACTGCGGACGTCTACTACTTCACGTCGCCTCTCGACGGCGTTCGGCGTCTGAGCTTTTATCAGCTGAGCAGTCGGTACCCTGTTCTCGTGGTTGCCACGGAATCGGAAGACGACGTCTTGGCGCCCTGGCGCAGAGCGGCGCTGACGCGCATGGTTGCGGTGCTGGGACTGATAGGAGGGCTCGCTGTTGCGGGGCTCTTCCTGGTGCGCCAGTTGCACCTGCGGCAAAAGATGGCAGCCGCCCTGGTCGCCAAGGAGGCGGATTTTCGCCTCCTCGCGGAGCAGTCGGGAGACATGGTCATGCGCATAGCGGTCGATGGACGGATCCTCTATGCGTCGCCGTCCAGCGCGCGAGTTCTCGGCTGGGCTCCGAACCAGTTGGTGGATACGTCGGCCTTCGCCGGCATAAATCCCGCGGACCTGGCCCGGGTTGAGCAAACGATCTCCGCGTTGGGGAACGGCGAAGCCGAAGAGGCTAGAATCACTTATCGCGCTCGGCATCGCGAGAAGGGCGAGGTCTGGATCGAAACCGCGCTGCGCGTCGCCAGGAGTGTGCAGAGCGGAGACATCAACGGCGTGGTGGCGATCTCGCGCGACATGACCGAACGTAAGGATCTGGAGGATAAGCTGGCGGCTCTCGCCAGTTCGGATGGCCTGACGGCCTTGGCAAACCGCAGACACTTCGACGAGCGGCTAGAGGCGGAATGGGACCGGGCCAGGCGCGAAGGAACGCCTCTGTCAATGTTGCTGATGGACGTCGATCATTTCAAGAGTTTCAACGATCAGTACGGGCATCAGGCGGGCGATGCTTGTCTCCGCTCGGTCGCCGGGGTCCTGGCGGAGCAGGCCAGACGGCCGGCAGACGTAGCCGCCAGGTATGGTGGCGAGGAATTCACCTTGCTGCTACCAAATACCGACATGGGGGGGTGCGAGCAGGTCGGCGAGCGAATCCGGCAAGCGATTCAGGACCTCGGCATCCTGCACGCGCTCAACCCGCCATCCAGGCAGGTCACCATCAGTATTGGCGGCGCCACACATGTGTCGTTCGGCGACAAGGCGGATTGCACGTCGTTGATTGCGGCTGCGGATAAGGCGCTCTACGCCGCCAAGGAGAGCGGACGCAACCGCGTTGTGATGTCAGGGCAAGTCGTCGCGTGGCCCGGCTCGATACGGGCTTGATAAGTAGCCCTGGCGCGCCGCGGCGTGCGCCTCACGAATTCACGTGCACGAAATCGCGCAGCAGCGGATAGATCTCGTTGTTCCAGCGCTTGCCCGAGAACACGCCGTAATGGCCGACGCCGGCCTGCATGTGGTGCACCCTGCGATAGGCGCGCACGCCGGTGCAGAGGTCTTGTGCCGCCAGCGTCTGGCCGATCGAGCAGATGTCGTCCTTCTCGCCCTCGACCGTCATCAGGCCCATGCGGCCGACGGCCTTGGTGTTCACGGGACGGCCGCGATGCATCAGCCTGCCTTGCGGCAGGAGGTGCTCCTGGAACACGTCGCGCACGGTCTCGATGTAGAACTCGGCCGGAAGGTCCATCACGGCGAAATATTCGTCGTAGAAGGTCTTGATGGTCGCGGCCTTGTCCTTCTCGCCCTTGGCGATGTGGTTGGCGAGATCCATGTGCTGCTTGATGTGGCGCTCGAGGTTCATCGAGACGAAGGCGGTGAGCTGCACGAAGCCGGGATAGACTTTGCGCAGGGCGCCGCGGCACTGCACCGGCACATAGTTGATCAGGTTCTGCTCGAACCATTCGATCGGCTTGCTCTTGGCGAAGTCGTTGACCCTGGTCGGCTGGATCCGCGTATCGATCGGTCCTGCCATCAGCGTCAGCGTCGCCGGCCGCGAGGGATGGTTGTCCTCGCACATGATCGCGGCCGCCGCGAGCGCCGACACCGACGGCTGGCAGATCGCGACCATGTGCGGGCGAGGGCCGAGCTGCCCCAGGAAATCGATGAGATGCTCGGTGTAGTCGTCGAGCCCGAAGCGGCCCTTGCTGCGCGGAATGTCGCGCGGATTGTGCCAGTCGGTGATGTAGACGTCGTGGTCCTGGAGCAGCGTCTGCACGGTGCCGCGCAGCAGCGTAGCGAAATGGCCGGACATCGGTGCCACCAGCAGCATGCGCGGCTGCTCCGACACGCCGTCTTTCCTGAAGTGCAGCAGCGAGCCGAACGGCGTCGCGTAGGCGATCTCCTCGGTGACGGCGACTTCCCGATTTCCAACCATGACGCTGTCGATGCCGTAGGCCGGGCGGTGATAGGTGAGGGTCGAGCGCGAGATCAGCTCCAGCGCCGCCGACAGCCGGCCGACGACCTGATCCGACATGCCCTGCGGCGCCAGATTGAGGAATCTGAGCGCGGACGAAGCCCCCGCGCGCCACGGCGCGGTCAGGTCCATGTGGTTCTGAAAAGCCTGATAATACATCGACATCATACTGAAGCGCCCACCCCTTCCGCAGGGCTATGCAATAACGACGCCAAACGACAGCCGGACCCGCCGCGAAATTGGCACGTCGCTTGCTGTTACGTCACGGCAAGCACAGGGCCGTCCGCGAGCCGGCGGAGGCGGGGAGCAGGGAAGGGCCATATGGCAAAGGCGACACTGACCATCAGCAGCAAGAACTATTCGTCCTGGTCGCTGCGCGGCTGGCTGCTGGCGAAATTCTCCGGGCTCGATTTCGAGGAAATCGTCACCGCGCCGGACGATGCGTCGGCGCGCGCCGAGATCCTGCTGCTGTCGTCGTCGATCCTGGTGCCGTGCCTGCGGCATGAGGGGGCGGTAGTCTGGGATACGCTGGCGATCGGCGAATATCTCAACGAGGTGATGCCGTCAGCCGGCCTGTTGCCTGATAACCGCGTGCAGCGCGCTCATTGCCGCTCGATCTCTGGCGAAATCCATTCCGGCTTCACCACGCT
Organism: Bradyrhizobium sp. SHOUNA76; assembly: GCF_023006445.1. Lineage (NCBI taxonomy): Bacteria > Pseudomonadati > Pseudomonadota > Alphaproteobacteria > Hyphomicrobiales > Nitrobacteraceae > Bradyrhizobium > Bradyrhizobium sp. SHOUNA76. The sequence goes on along the minus strand of NZ_JALBHA010000045.1, from coordinate 12,314 downwards.
GCGTGCCTCGCTGCCGGTGAATCTGAAGGGACGTTTCCCCGGCTTCAAGATCTGGTCGCGGGCGCAGGCCGACATCGACCGCGTCTGGTCCATCTGGCGCGACTGTCTGGCGGTATCGGGCGGCCCCTTCCTGTTCGGGGCGCAGCGCACCATGGCGGATGCGATGTACGCGCCGGTGGTGACGCGCTTCGTCACCTACGACGTCAAGCTGGAGCCGCTGCTGAAGGCCTATGCCGACACCATCATGGCAATGCCCGAGATGCACGAATGGATCGCGGCAGCAAAGGAGGAGCCGGCCGAGATCGAGGAGCTCGAGGTCGAATATTAGGCAGGCCTGGCGCGGCCTTGCCTGTTTCGGGGGCGGGACCGGTCGCGGCGGTGCGAGACAGCTATGCCCTTGTGAGGATTAACCTTTGGCGCCCGTTGGCGGTCGATGCCGTTGGCCGCGCCGCACAGATATTGTACACGGCCGGGCAGCCGCATCGACATCTAGCCGTGAACAGCTGCGTACACGGCGTTTCGGCTGATTCGGGCGCGATTCGTTCGGGCCGCGTTCCGTTAGTTAAGGTGGAGCGCGGCGCCGTTGCATTTTGGAACAGATATGGGCGTCAGGCGGCCCCGCGCTGCCTCACGCGCGGCAGGCGCCAGCCGATGACGGTGGCTTCGACCGCAATGCCGGCTTCGTTGTTCTCCCAGCGTCCCTCCACATAGCGGCAGGCGAACGGCAATTGATACGTCCCGCTGTGGTCCTCGCACAGCACTTCAAGCGCAAGGCCCGGCGGTGGTTCTCCGGCGCCGTCGAATTCCGCCAGTCGTCTATCGCGCGTTGCCATTCGAAAAATCTCCCCTAAACAAAGCCGCGGAAAGAGCGCCCACTATCTTCCGCCTGCGGATCATCGTTCCCCGTCCGAGGGAACGGGCGCAAGCTCAACGCGAGAATGCGGTACGAGTGTGGTAGCCTCACCCGGCTGTGCGCAAACAGCGCACATTGACGTGATCGATCGGACGAGGAACCTTTCATGCTGCTTCGAAACGCCGGCATTTGTTTCGCGATATTGCTGCTCGCAACGCTGGCGAATGCCCCGGTGCACGCGCAGGACGTGCCCGGCATCGAGATCTGCACGGTCGAGAAGACCATGGAGCGGCGCACCAGCTGCCTGCAGAGCAATGTCGACTTCCTGCAGAAGACGATCACCAAGCTCAACCTCGATCACCAGCAGAAGCTGGACGCCGCGGGTCGCCAGATCGACGCGTTGAAGACAGGCATCGCCGGCCTGCAGAAGACGCTCGGCGATCTCCAGGCCGCCCAGGCGAAGACGGCCGAGGATCTGAAGAAGAAGCAGGACGCGCCGCCGCCGAAGGACGCTGCGAAATAAGCCCGCCGGTCACGTCACGCGATATCGCTCCATCACGCCGCGATCAGGCTCATAGCCGAGCCCGGGTCCTGTCGGCACCGCGACATGGCCGGTGGCATCGCTATCCGCGCGGCCGCCCCAGAGACACGCTTCGCGTTTCAGATAGAACATCTCGACGAGCCCGTCGTCGCGCGTCGCGAGCAAGTGCAGTGTCGCGAGCAGCCCCGGACCGAAATACGGGGAGTGCGGGACGATCTTGACGCCGAGCTGATCGGCCAGCGCCGCGACCTTCAGAAATTCGGTGATGCCGCCGACTTTGGTCACCGACGGCTGGGCGTGGCTCACCGCGCCCGCCTCCATCATCTGGCGGAATTGATATTCCGTGCAGGCATTCTCACCGGCGGCGATGTCGAGCCCGCCTTTGCTGCGGACCTCGGCGAGCCCTGCGAAATCCTCCGGCGGCCACACCGGCTCCTCCAGGAACATCGGTCGCGCGTCCCGGCAGCTTGTCGCGAACGCGATCGCCTGCCCTGGGGTCAACGGGCAGTTCATGTCGACCATCAGCGGAATGTTGGGGCCGATCGCCTCGCGCGCGGCGAACACCGCCGGCGCCGTGGTCTCGTGCAGCTTGATCGCGCCATAGCCGAGCGCGAGCGCCTTCCGGCATTCGGCCGCGATGTTGTCGGGTGAGCCGATCCGCAGCAGGCTCGCGTAAGCTGGAATGGCCGTGCGCCTGGTCTCGCCGAGCAGGCGATGCACCGGCACGCCCTCGACCTTGGCAGCAAGGTCCCACAGCGCGATGTCGAGGCCGGAGATCGCGAACATGGTGATGCCGTAGCGGCCGAACAGATGCAGGTTGCGCTGGATCTGCTCCATCACGGCGGGGATGCCGGCCGCATCGGGCACCTTCAGCCCGCGGGACTGCGGCGCGATCATCTCCTCGACGGCACTGCGCGTGGTGCGCGGGCAGACATAGGCGAAGGCGTCGCCCCAGCCGGTCAGCCCGGCATCGGTGGTGACCTCGACCAGCACCATGTCCAGGGCCGTGATCGCGGAGGCGCCCTGGCGGAAGCTCGCGACGCCGGCGTCATAGGGGATGCGGATATGGTGCGCCCGCACATCGGTGATTTCCATGGCGCGGTTCCCCTTTCTCGTGAGCGGTTCGGGGGAGTTTAGCCACGAACGCCAAGGCGTTGCCAGTGGCCATTCCCGGACTATCCTCCCGCGCGGACAGCAACGCCGATCAAGCGACGCGGCCGCATGCCGCGCATCATGACTGCGCTTCGAACGAGGACGACCGCCATGAACCCAGCGCAGCGCGCGCTCTGGTTTATCGAGAGCCATCTGGCCGAGCCGATGACGCTCGACGAGATCGCTGCGATCTCGGGCGTGTCGCGGTTCCACATCGTGCGTGCGTTTGCCGCAGCCACCGGGCTTCCGGTGATGCGGTATGTGCGCGCGCGGCGGCTGACGGAAGCTGCGCGCAGTCTTGCAAACGGTGCGCCCGACATCCTGTTGCTGGCCCTGGAGGCGGATTACGGCTCGCACGAAGCATTCACCCGCGCGTTCCGCGACCAGTTCGGCACGACGCCCGAAGCTGTGAGGGCGGAAACGTGTGTGAGCCACCTCAAGCTTCAGGAGCCGATCCTCATGGATTCCACCATGCTCGACCATCTCGCCCAGCCGCGGTTCGAGACCGCAAAGGCCTTCCTCGTCGCCGGTCCCACTGAGCGCATCGCCTGCGACAACGGCGCCATGATCCCCGGCCTATGGCAGCGCTTCCACCAGGAAGTCGCCGACATTCCCGTGCGCGTTGGCCAAGGGAAAAATCAAGTCGCCTATGGTGTTTGCTGCAACGGCGATGATGCCGGCAATTTCGATTACATCGCCGGTGTCGAGGTCGCCGATTTCTCGGACCTGCCGCGCCGCTTCGGCCGCATCCGCATCCCCGAGCAGCGCTACGCCGTCTTCACCCACACCGATCACGTCGCCTCGATCCGCCGCACCGTCAACACGATCTGGAATCAGTGGCTGCCGGCATCCGGTTTGAAGGCCGCGGACGCACCGAACTTCGAGCGCTATGACCAAAAGTTCGATCCGGCGACCGGAAATGGCGGCTTCGAGATCTGGGTGCCGGTGAAGGAGTAGCACGCAACGCTGGCATACCGTCCGCCTTGCTTGGCAAGCCCCAGCGACTTTGTCATAACCGCAGGCAAATCTTGCCTGCGGGGCCCGTGCCGGACATCCCGTGCAAGTCATAACAAGCAGCCGGGAGGGTCCCAAAATGTCTGACGTCCGCGTTCTCGCCACCGACCTCGAATTTCCCGAAGGGCCGGTCGTGATGCCGGACGGCTCGGTGGTGCTGGTGGAAATCCGCGGCCAGCGCCTGACGCGCGTTTACCCCGACGGCCGCAAGGAGGTCGTCGCGAAAATTCCAGGCGGCCCGAACGGCGCCGCGCTCGGCCCCGACGGCAAGATCTACATCTGCAACAATGGCGGCTTCTCCTGGATCCCGACCCGCAACATGATCATGCCGGGCCCGCAGCCCGACGATTATCTCGGCGGTTCGATCCAGCGCGTCGACCTGCAATCCGGCAAGGTCGAGACCGTCGCGACCAAGTGCGGTGCGCACGATCTGCGCGGACCGAATGATCTGGTGTTCGACAAGCAGGGCGGCCTCTGGTTCTCCGATCTCGGCAAGCGCCGCGCCCGCGAGATGGACGTCGGAGGAATGTATTATCTCAAGCCCGGGATGACCGAGCTCGTCGAGATTGTGCACGGCGTTCTGCCGGCCAATGGTATCGGGCTGTCGCCGGACGAGAACATTGTCTACATCGCGGAGACGCCGACCGGCCGGCTCTGGGCCTACGAGCTCTCGGAGCCCGGCACGCTCAAGCCGCGCGATCCGATCTATCGCGGCGAGCGGGGCAAGCCGATCTCCGGCCTCGGCGGCTACCAGATGTTCGATTCGCTCGCGGTCGAGGCCGGCGGCAATGTCTGCGTCGCCACCCTCGTCTCCGGCTGCATCTCGGTGATCGCACCCGACGGCACCCTGGTCGAGCAGGTCCCGACCGGTGACCGCGTCACCACCAACATCGCCTTCGGCGGCCCCGAGCTGAAGACGGCCTACATCACGCTGTCCGGCAAGGGCGAGCTCGTCGCCATGGACTGGCCGCGCGGTGGTTTGCCTCTCAATTTCCTAAACAAATAAACGGTGCTAGTTACCGTCATTGCGAGCGGAGCGAAGCAATCCAGGAATGCCTCTGCGGAGATGGTCTGGATTGCTTCGTCGCTTCGCTCCTCGCAATGACGTAAGGAGAGACTTCAATGCCCTGGCCCGACCCCGTCACCCTGCGCGGACAGCACGCCCGTCTCGAACCGCTGTCGCATCAGCATCGTGAGGCGCTGGTCGAGGCCGTGAAGGACGGCGAGCTGTCAAAGCTCTGGTACACCGCGATTCCGCTGCCGGAGAACATGGGCAAGGAGATCGACCGTCGCCTCGGCCTGCAGGCCGCGGGCTCGATGCTGCCCTTCACCGTGTTCGACGCCGACGGCAACGTCGTCGGCATGAGCACCTATATGAACATCGATGCAGCCAACCGCCGCGTCGAGATCGGCTCGACCTGGTATGGCAAGAGCGCGCAACGCGGCCCGCTCAACACCCAGTGCAAGCTCCTGCTGCTGCGCCATGCCTTCGAGACGCTGGACTGCATCGCGGTCGAATTCCGCACCCACTTCTTCAACCATCAGAGCCGCCGCGCCATCGAGCGCCTGGGCGCCAAGCAGGACGGCATCCTGCGCAGCCACCAAATCGCGCCGAACGGCACGCTGCGCGACACCGTGGTCTACAGCATCACCGCCGCCGAATGGCCGACGGTGCAGGCGCATCTGGAATTTCAACTCAACGACAAGCCGCGCTAGGTGCGGCCGAGGGACCATGGATAGATTTGACTATGTGATCGTCGGCGCGGGCTCCGCCGGTTGCGTGCTTGCCAACCGGCTCAGCGAAGATCCGAACGTTAGCGTTTGCGTGCTGGAGGCAGGGCCGAGCGACTGGCACCCGTACATCCATCTGCCGGCGGGTTTCATCAAGACCTTCCACATGAAGAGCATCAACTGGGCCTACCAGCAGGAGCCGGGGCCTTACACCGGCGGGCGCAGCATCTACGCGCCGCGCGGCAAGACGCTCGGCGGCTCGTCCTCGATCAACGGCCACATCTACAACCGCGGCCAGCGCATGGATTTCGACACCTGGGCGCAGATGGGCAATCGCGGCTGGGGCTATGCCGACGTGCTGCCCTACTTCAAGCGGCTGGAGAAGCGGGTCGGCGAGGGCGAGGACACCTATCGCGGACGCGAGGGCAACCTCACCGTGACGACGATGGAGTGGCGCGATCCGCTTTGTGAAGCCTTCATGGAAGGCGCGGTCTCGCTCGGCATTCCCCGCAATCCCGACTACAACGGTGCCAAGCAAGAGGGCGTCTCCTACTGCCAGCGCACCATCGACAAGGGCCTGCGCGTCTCCGGCTCGACCGCGTTCCTCAAGCCCGCGATGAAGCGGCCCAACGTGCATGTGCACACCCATGCGCATGCGACCGAGATCATCTTCGAGGGCAAGCGCGCCGTCGGCGTGCGCTACGCCAAGGGCGGCCGCGGCGGCACGCCGGTGGAAGTGCGTGCCAACAAGGAAGTGATCCTCTCCGGCGGCACCTATAATTCGCCGCAGCTGCTGCAGCTCTCCGGCATCGGCTCGCCTGATTTGCTGCAGCAACACGGCATCGCCGTGCGTCACGCGCTGCCGGTCGGCGAAGGCCTGCAGGATCATTACGCGCCGCGCACGGTGGCGCGGGTCAAGGACATCAAGACCATCAACGAGCTTCGCCGCGGCTTCTCGCTGTGGATCGAGGCGCTGAAATGGGCGACCGCGCGCCGCGGCCTGCTGTCGCTGTCGCCGACCATGGTCTATTGCTTCTGGCACTCCGGCGAGAGCGCCGACTCATCCGACCTCCAGCTCACCTTCACGCCGGCCAGCTACAAGGAAGGCGTGCAGGGCCAGCTCGAGGACGAGCCCGGCATGACCGTCGCATCCTGGCAGCAGCGCCCGGAGAGCCGCGGCTATGTCCGCATCCGCTCGCCTGATCCGTTCGCGCCGCCGATCATCCAGACCAATTATCTCGACGCCGAGCTCGACCGTCGCGTCATCGTCGGCGGCATGAAGCTCGCGCGCAGACTTCTCAAGTCCGCGCCGCTGTCGCCCTATTACGCCTACGAGGATTTCCCCGGCCCCAACATCAACACCGACGACGAGTTTTTGGCCGCCGCCACCGAGCGCGGCACCACCACCTTCCACCCCGGCTGCACCTGCCGCATGGGCCCGGCAGACTCGACGTGGGCCGTGGTCGACGACCAGCTCCGCGTGCATGGGCTGGAGGGGCTGCGCGTGATCGACGCCTCCGTCATGCCGCGCATGATCTCGGCGAACCTCAACGCCTCCACCATGATGATCGCCGACCGCGCCTCGGACCTCATCCGCGGCAAGCAGCCGATGGAAGCCGCAAGGATTCCGGACACGGCGGTGGCGTGAGGCGATCTTCGTAGGATGGGTAGAGCGAAGCGAAACCCATCATCGTGCCGCGTTCGCTGAAGCACGATGGGTTTCGCTGCGCTCTACCCATCCTACAAAATTTCGATGTTTATCTTAAGTTGTGCTACCACGATGCATGACCTCCTATAGGCGCAACTTCGTCCCCGGCGGAAGCTTCTTCTTCACGGTCAATCTCGCAGACCGCCGACAATCGCTCTTGACCGTGAACATCGACCTGTTGCGTGCCGCCTTTCGCGAAATCCGCCAACGACACCCCTTCACGATCGATGCGATCGTGGTGTTGCCGGAGCACCTTCACACTGTCTGGACAATGCCGGATGGAGATGCCGATTTTGCAATGCGTTGGCGGCAGATCAAGTCAGCCTTCTCCCGCAACCTGGCTCCTGACGAGCCAGTCTCAGCCAGCCGCGCCGAAAGAGCAGAGCGCGGCATCTGGCAACGCCGCTACTGGGAACGCACCATCCGCAACGAGGAGGATTACGCCCGGCATATCGATTACGTGCACATAAATCCCGTCAAGCACGGACTGGTCAATCGGGTCCGCGATTGGGCGCCATCGTCCTTTCACCGCCACGTGGAGCTCGGTATCTACCCGCCGGATTGGGCCGGCGATCTGTCGGGATATGACGACGGTGCACAATTCGGGGAGCGGAGTTGAAGGGACGTAGTTTGTAGGATGGGTAGAGCGCAGCGAAACCCATCATCGTGCGGCGTTCGTGGAAGCAGGATGGGTTTCGCTGCGCTCTACCCATCCTACAAGATATCACTCCGCTGTGTCGCCGCCTCGTCAACCCCTCCCCGCAAAAATATTCCACTTTACCGAAATTCGGATTTGCGGCATAGATCGAGCCAGCCCGGCCCGACGAAGAGGGGCGGTTCGCGAGTCGTTCGAAACGCGGGCCGGGTTGCGGTGGACGCGGCAGCGTCGTGTGCGAGAGGCGTGGGCAGGGCGGGTAGTCCCTGTGAGCCCGAGGCTTCGTGCGGACGAGCGGCGCTGAGCGCGTACGGCAAAACCGTGTGGTCCTGGCCGTCGTTGCTACGGTCAAGCCGGTCGAAGATGCGCGCGAGCCCAACCGGGTGGACGGCATCGTCCAATTCGAGCGGCGAGGGAGGCCAGAAGGAAAGTTCGGCTCCCGGGAGAGCACGGCATAAGCCGTCCGACCATCGCGCAGGGAAGGCCGAGTGATTGGCGCCACCTGTATGCTGCTGTGCGGTTTTTCTGCGCGTGCGTTTCGCGCAGCAGACCGCGGGTGCGAGGTCAGCACCCGGTCTTCCCTGCACCCTCTTTGATTAAAGAGGGTGAAAGATGAAGCAAAGCTCGGGTGGTTCAAGCCGCGAGGCTGCGAAGGCGTGTCTGCAATTTGAGCTGCGTGTTGAAGGATGGCGATCCCGCCCCTTGCTCCGTCATGGCGAGGAGCTCGCGACAAAATTGCGAAGCAATTTTGCGCTGATGCGACGAAGCAATCCAGAATCCCTCCGTGGAAAGATTCCGGATTGCTTCCGCCTTCGCCAAAGGCTTCGGCGGACAAGTGGCTGCGCTCGCAATGACGGGATCGGGGAGGCTGCTTGCGCCGAATGGTGGGCACGGCGCTTTGCGCCTTTGCCCACCCTACGGCACCTTGCGTTACGCGAAAAGCCTCACACTTCCCTTCGGCTCAAGAACGCCAACCGCTCGAACAGATGCACGTCTTGCTCGTTCTTGAGCAGCGCGCCGTGCAGCGGCGGGATCAGCTTTCGCGGATCACGTTCCCTCAGCTGCTCGACGCTCATGTCCTCGTTGAGCAGCAGCTTGAGCCAGTCGAGAAGCTCGGACGTGGACGGCTTCTTCTTCAGGCCGGGCACCTCGCGCACCTCGAAGAAGATGCGCAAGGCTTCCTCGACCAGGCGCTTCTTGATGCCGGGGAAGTGGACGTCGACGATGCGGCCCATCGTGTCCGCGTCGGGGAACTTGATGTAGTGGAAGAAGCAGCGGCGCAGGAACGCGTCCGGCAGCTCCTTCTCGTTGTTGGAGGTGATCATCATGATCGGGCGCTGCTTGGCCTTGATCGTCTCGCCGGTCTCGTAGACATGGAATTCCATGCGGTCGAGCTCGAGCAGGAGGTCGTTCGGGAATTCGATGTCGGCCTTGTCGATCTCGTCGATCAGCAGCACCGGGCGCTGCTCGGCGGTGAAGGCCTCCCACAGCTTGCCGCGCTTGATGTAGTTCCTGATGTCGGAGACGCGCGCATCGCCGAGCTGGCTGTCGCGCAGGCGCGACACCGCGTCGTATTCGTAGAGGCCCTGCTGCGCCTTGGTGGTGGATTTGATGTGCCAGGTCAGGAGCGGCGCGTTCAGCGCCTTCGCCACTTCCTCCGCCAGTACCGTCTTGCCGGTGCCGGGCTCGCCCTTGATGAGGAGCGGGCGCTCCAGCACGATCGAGGCATTGACGGCGACCTTGAGATCGTCGGTCGCAACATAGTCCTTGGTGCCGGTAAATTTCATCGCGCGTCCTTGTTGGTCGTCGTCCCAGGCAATGCCTCGGTCACGACAAGCGAACGGCCGCTCGCGGCGGCCGTTCCTGGTTCGGTCAGGCTTTCAGACCCGTTTTACCAGCGAAAGGATGACGAGCACAATCACCGCGCCGATGGTGGCGTCCACAATGGCGCCGACCGTGCCGGTGGCGAGCTGGATGTGCAGCTGCGGCAGCACCCAGCTTGCAACCAGCGCGCCGATGATGCCGACGACGATGTTGCCGACCAGGCCAAATCCCGCCCCGTGGACAATCTTGCCGGCAAGCCAGCCGGCGATCGCGCCGATGATGAGCGCTGCGAGAATTCCCATTGCAAACGTCCCCCAAAAACCCCGTGAGGGCGCCAATTCTAGAGCAAAAAGCACCCGGGTCCAGCACCGTGCGATGGCCTCCGCCCCCTTGACGTTCGTCCCCCGACGGGCAATCTGTCACCCATGTTCCTGCAATTCTTCACCTCTCTGCGCGACGCGCAGGTCCCCGTGACGCTGCGCGAATACCTCACGCTGGTGGAGGCGCTCGACGCCGACCTTGCGGACTATTCGGTCGAGAATTTCTACTATCTGTCGCGCACCGCGTTGGTGAAGGACGAGCGCAACCTCGACAAGTTCGACCGCGTCTTCGGCACGGTGTTCAAGGGGCTGGAAAACCTGCTCGACGCCATGGAGAAGGCGGAGATCCCCGAGGAGTGGCTGAAGAAGCTCGCCGAGAAGTATCTCACCGAGGAAGAGAAAAAGCAGATCGAGGCCATGGGCTGGGACAAGCTCATGGAGACGCTGAAGAAGCGCCTCGAGGAGCAGAAGGGCCGCCACCAGGGCGGCTCGAAGTGGATCGGCACCGCCGGCACCTCGCCGTTCGGCGCCCACGGCTACAATCCCGAAGGCGTCCGCATCGGCCAGGAGAAGAACCGCAACAACCGCGCCGTGAAGGTGTGGGACAAGCGCGAATTCAAGGACCTCGACGGCAATGTCGAGCTCGGCATCCGCAACATCAAGGTGGCGCTGCGCCGCCTGCGCAAGTTCGCGCGCACCGGCGCGCCGGACGAGCTCGATCTCGACACCACAATCCGCGAGACCGCCAATCACGGCTATCTCGACGTGCACATGCGCCCCGAGCGGCGCAATGCGGTGAAGCTGCTGGTGTTCTTCGACATCGGCGGCTCCATGGACGCGCATATCGAGCAGGTCGAGGAGCTGTTCTCGGCGGCGAAGAGCGAGTTCAAGCACATGGAGTATTTCTACTTCCACAACTGCCTCTATGAAGGCGTGTGGAAGCAGAACAAGCGCCGCTTCACCGACCGCACGCCGACCTGGGACGTGCTGCACAAATACCCGCACGACTACAAGGTCGTGTTCGTCGGCGACGCCTCGATGTCGCCTTACGAGATCATGGTGCCCGGCGGCTCGGTCGAGCACGTCAACGAAGAGCCGGGCTCGATCTGGCTCGACCGCATCATCCGCACCTATCCGCATTCGGTGTGGCTGAACCCGGTCGCTCAGAAGCATTGGGACTATTCGGAATCGACCACCATCATCAAACGCATCTTCGCCAACCGGATGTACCCGATCACGATCGAGGGGTTGGAAGGCGCGATGAAGGAACTGACGCACTAGCTTCCGCCGTCATTCCGGACGGCCGCAAAGCGGCCGATCCGGAATCTCGAGGTGGAGTGCGATGATCGAGGTTCCGGGTTCGCTCGCTTCGCGACCGCCCCGGAACGACGGAAGAGAAGAAGGGAAAACCACATGCCCCAAAACATCACCCGCGGCATCAAGGCGCTGATCGACGAGGCCAATGCCGAGATCGAGACGCTCAACGCCAAGGACGCCATCGAGATCTCCAAGAACGGCGACGTCGTCATCGTCGACATCCGCGACCCCCGCGAGATCGAGCGTGAGGGGCGCATCCCCGGCGCGTTCGCCTGCACCCGCGGCATGCTCGAATTCTGGATCGATCCGCAGAGCCCGTATGCAAAGCCGATCTTCCAGGAGGACAAGAAGTTCGTCTTCCACTGCGCCGGCGGCTTGCGCTCCGCGCTCGCGGCCAAGACCGCTCAGGACATGGGGTTGAAGCCCGTCGCTCACATCGCCGGCGGCTACGCCGCCTGGCGCGACGCCGGCGGCCCCGTGGAGAAGTGGGAGCCGAAGAAGAAGGGGTGAGCTCTATCGTCATTCCGGGGCGCGACGAAGTCGCGAGCCCGGAATCCATTCATCCACCGACACTGCCGCGCGATGGATTCCGGGCTCGCGCTGCGCGCGCCCCGGAATGACAAAGGAAACGCATGCAATGACCACCGACCCCCTCGTCTCCACCGATTGGCTCGCCGCCCATATCAACGATTCCAACGTCAAGATCCTCGACGCCAGCTTCAAGCTGCCGGGCGTGCTGCCGCTGCCGAAGGACGATTATCTCGCCGCGCACCTGCCCGGCGCGGTGTTCTTCGACGTCGATGCGGTGTCGGACCATTCCAACCCGCTGCCGCACATGTATCCGAGCGCCGAGCAATTCGGCCGTGACATCGGCAATCTCGGCATCGCAAATAGCGACACCGTCGTGCTCTACGATGCCGGCGGCTGGGTTGCGGCGCCGCGCGCGTGGTGGATGTTCCTGGCCTTCGGCCACGGCAATGTGCGCATTCTCAACGGCGGTCTGAAGAAGTGGCGCGCCGAAGGGCGAGCGATCGAGAGCGGCGAGGTGAAGCCGAAGCCGGCGAGCTTCAAGGCAAGCTATGATCCAAAGCGCGTGCGCAGCATGCAGCAGCTCATCGCCAACGTCGAAAGCCGCGCCGAGCAGGTGATCGACGCGCGCGCCGCCGAGCGCTTCGAGGGCCGTGCGCCCGAGCCGCGCG
>NZ_JALBHA010000459.1:0-5259 GCF_023006445.1 Bradyrhizobium sp. SHOUNA76 | reverse complement strand
GGTGGCGCTGACGCTGCTGGCGGGCACCCCGGCCCTGACCTTCACCGGCATGATCGGCGCGGCGCTGGCGGTGACGCTGCACCGCGGCGGGCTGCTGATGGCGGTGCTGGTGCTGCCGCTGTCCATTCCGGTCCTGATTTTCGGCGTGGCCGCGTCAGAGGCCGTGATCGTCGGTCCCATGACGTTCGGCGCGCCGTTCTCGATCCTGTGCGCGCTGTCCCTGGTCAGCCTCGTGGTCGGCCCCTTCGCAGCCGCAGCGAGCCTCCGGCATGGACTTGACTGAGATGGGCTTGATTGAGTGGGCTCGACTGACCTTGACCCCGATCAACTTTCGTCCCTCGCTTTCGTGCTGATTGCCTGAGCAGCCGCCGATGATTATCAGGGTACTATGTCACTGATCGACCTCGCCAACCCGACCCGGTTCCTCGCGCTGACAGCGCGGGTGTTGCCGTGGCTCGCGGCCGCGACAATCATCCTGCTCGCGATCGGCCTCTACCAATCCGCAAACGCGCCGGACGACTATCAGCAGGGCGCGACCGTCAAAATCATGTTCATCCACGTGCCAAATGCCTGGCTGTCGATGTTCGTCTGGGGCGTGATGAGCATCGCCTCGCTGGGCACGCTGGTGTGGCGTCATCCGCTGGCCGACGTCGCCGCGAAAGCCGCAGCGCCGATCGGCGCCGCCTTCACTTTCCTCGCGCTGCTCACCGGCTCGCTGTGGGGCCGGCCGATGTGGGGCACCTATTGGGAATGGGATGCGCGGCTCACCTCCGTGCTGATCCTGTTCCTGATGTATCTCGGTCTGATGGCGCTGTGGCGCGCGGTCGACGATCCCTCGCGCGCGGCGCGCGCCGCCGCGGTGCTGACCCTGGTCGGCGCGATCAACCTGCCGATCATCAAATTCTCCGTGGACTGGTGGAACACGCTGCACCAGCCGGCTTCGGTGATGCGCATGGGCGGCTCGGCGCTGGACAAATCGTTCCTGATTCCGCTGCTGGTGATGGCGATCGCCTTCACGCTGCTGTTCGTCACGCTGCACCTGGCGGCGATGCGCAACGAGATCCTGCGCCGCCGCGTCCGTTCCCTGCAGATGATGCAGGCGAGCCGTGTGGCGTTCTCGAGCGAAGCGGGCACCGGTTCGCGCGGACAAAACGCGTCGAAAGAAGTTGGGGCCGCAGGATGATGTCGCTCGGTCCTTATGCATCCTTCATCGTGACATCCTACGCCGCAGCGGCCGTCGTGGTCGCGATCCTGATCGGCTGGATCGTGCTCGACCATCGCAACCAGACGCAGCGCCTGCGCGAGCTCGACCGCAGCGGCATCACCCGCCGCTCCGGTCGCAGCGCCATGGACGCGTCATGAGCGAACAATCGACCTCCGCACCGCCGCAGCGCCGCACCTTCCTGATGGTGCTGCCGCTGATCGCCTTCATTGGCCTTGCGCTGCTGTTCTGGTTCCGGCTCGGCAGCGGCGATCCCTCGCGGATTCCCTCCGCGCTGATCGGCCGCCCCGCGCCGCAGACCGTGCTGCCGCCGCTCGAGGGATTGCAGGCTGACAATGCGCCGGTGCCGGGGCTCGATCCCGCCGCGTTCAAGGGCAAGGTCAGTCTCGTCAATGTCTGGGCGTCCTGGTGCGTGCCTTGTCATGACGAAGCACCGCTCCTGACCGAACTGGCAAAAGACAAGCGCTTCCAGCTGGTCGGCATCAATTACAAGGACGCGGCCGACAATGCGCGCCGCTTCCTCGGCCGCTACGGCAACCCGTTCGGCCGCGTCGGCGTGGACGCCAACGGCCGCGCCTCGATCGAATGGGGCGTCTACGGCGTTCCCGAGACCTTCGTCGTCGGGCGCGAAGGCACCATCGTCTACAAGCTGGTCGGCCCGGTCACGCCGGACAATCTGCGGACGGTGTTGTTGCCGCAGATGGAGAAGGCATTGAAGGCGGGATCTTAGCCAAGACCGTCATTGCGAGGAGCCCGCGACAAAATTGCGTAGCAATTTTGCGCTGATGCGACGAAGCAATCCAGAATCCCTCCGCGGAAAGATTCTGGATTGCTTCGCTTCGCTCGCAATGACGAGTGGGGAGACTTACCCCTTCCGTACATCCCCCGCCTCGGCCTCGCTTGCCTCCAGCGACACCGGATCGAGGTGATAGCGCTTGGTCAGCGGCATCTGGGCGATGGCGAAGATCATCGTGATCGGCGTCACGCCGAACACCTTGAAGTTGACCCAGAAGTCCGTGCTTTGCGTACGCCAGACGATCTCGTTCAGCACCGCCATGCCGGCGAAGAACAGCGCCCAGCGCAGCGTGAGGATGCGCCAGCCCTGCGGCGTCAAATTGAACATCTGGTCGAACATCACGGCGATGAAGGAGCGGCCGAACAAAAGGCCACCGCCGAGGATCGCGGCGAACAGGCCGTAGATGATGGTCGGCTTGACCTTGATGAAGGTCTCGTCGTGCAGCACCAGCGTCAGCGTGCCGAACACCAGCACGATCACGCCTGTGACGATCGCCATGATCGGGATGTGACGCGTCACCACATAGGACGCCGCCATCGCCGCTACGATCGCGACCATGAAGGCGCCGGTGGCCGCGAACAGATTGAACTTGGCGTTGACGAAGAAGAACACGAGCAGCGGACCGAGCTCGGTCGCCAGCTTGAACAGCGGATGCGGCTGGGTCTTGTCCATTCGTCAGCTTTCGATTCCGGCTATGGCACGGGCGAAATCGCGCGCGGTGAACGGCGCGAGATCGTCGACGCCTTCGCCGACGCCGATGAAATGCACCGGCAGTTTGAATTTTTCGGCGAGCGCTACCAGGATGCCGCCGCGCGCAGTGCCGTCGAGCTTGGTCATCACGAGGCCGGTGACCCCCGCGGTGCGATGGAAGGCCTCGACCTGCGACAGCGCATTCTGGCCGACGGTGGCGTCGAGCACCAGCAGCACGGCATGCGGCGCAGTGTCATCCACCTTGCGGATCACGCGCACGACCTTTTCGAGCTCGTTCATCAGCTCGGCCTTGTTTTGCAAGCGACCGGCGGTGTCGATCAGGAGCACGTCGACGTTTTGCTCCTTCGCGGCGGTGAGCGCGTTGAAGGCGAGGCTCGCCGAATCCGAGCCCTGCGCCCCGGCGATGACCGGTGTCTTCGTGCGTTCGCCCCAGACCTTCAGCTGTTCGATCGCGGCTGCGCGAAACGTGTCACCGGCGGCCAGCATCACCTTGCGGCCTTCGGATGCGAATTTTTGCGAGAGTTTTCCGATGGTGGTGGTCTTGCCGGAGCCGTTGACCCCGACCACCAGAATCACGAACGGCTTCCTGGCGGTGTCGATCTCGAGCGGCCTCGCCACCGGCGCCAGCACCTTCTCGACCTCGGTCGCGACGACATCCTTCACCTCGTCCGCCGAGATCGCCTTGTCGTAGCGGCCGGTGCCGACCGCGTCGGCAATCCGGACCGCAACGGAAGTGCCGAGATCGGCGCGCAGCAGCACGTCCTCGATGTCATCGAGCATGGCGCGGTCGAGCTTGCGCTTGGTGACGAGGTCGGCGACCGCGGTCCCGAGTGAGGACGAGGTGCGCTTCAGCCCGTTGGACAGGCGGCGCCACCAGCTCAGCTTGGGGGGATCTGACGTGGTATCGTTCATGGTGGCGGTGTGTTAGCCGTTCCCGCCGTTAAACGAAAGACTTGACCCGAAGGTCCTGCAATTGCTCGATGTTCCCGAATTGACAGCCGATGAGATCCTGGCCCGCGTGCTCCATCGCGACGGCTTGATGCTGATCATCGACAAGCCGTCGGGCCTGCCGGTGCATCGCGGCCCCAAGGGCGGCGCCAATCTGGAGGCCTCGTTCGACGCGCTGCGTTTCGGCCTGCCGCGACCGCCGGTGCTGGCTCACCGGCTGGACAAGGACACCTCCGGCTGCCTCGTGCTCGGCCGCCATCGCAAGGCGACCGCCTCGCTCGGCCTCCTCTTCAAGCACGGCAAGATCGGCAAGACCTACTGGACCGTGGTCGAGGGCGGCCCCGCTGAGGACGAAGGGACCATCGACATGCCGCTCGGCCGGCTCAATGCCGAACGCGGCTGGTGGCAGAAGCCCGACCCCGAGGGCCAGAAGGCTATCACGAACTGGAAGGTGATGGGCCGCGGCGACGGCCTGACCTGGCTCGCCATGGAACCGGTGACCGGGCGGACTCATCAATTGCGGGTGCATTCGTCGGCGACCGGCTGGCCGATCTTCGGCGATAACATTTACGGCAACGGCCCGCGCTTCGGCGAGCCGAAGCTGCACCTGCATTCCCGCGAGATCGTGGTGCCGATCTCCCGGAACAAGGAGCCCGTCCGCGTCGTGGCGCCGGCCCCGCCGCATATGCACGAGAAGCTAAGGGCTTGCGGGTGGAAGGGGGAATAAGCGCCGCAAGTTCGGTGCACCTCTCCCGCTTGCGGGAGAGGTCGGCGCGTAGCGCCGGGTGAGGGCTCTCTCCTCTTGGGTGTTCTCGATTGCGGAAACACCCTCTCCCCAACCCTCCCCCGCAAGCGGGGGAGGGGGCGCAGCTCCGCCGCGACCGCACCTCGCTCCCAATGCCCATGGTTTACCAAACCTTCAGTGCTCGCCTCTAATGATAGCGGTTGCTTAGAACAAGCTTCTGTAACCGCTCAGGACGAGCAAGGCGTGATGTCCAAGGCCGAGCTATCGATCATCGACGAGGTCGAATCCGCGATTCGAGCAGGCTCGGCGGAAAAGGGCCTGGAAACCGCCCGGCGCGTCACCGATCTGTTCCTCTCCTCCGCCGGCAGTTTCGACGACGAGCAGATCGCGCTGTTCGACGAGGTGCTCGAGCGCCTGATCGGCACCATCGAGCTGCGCGCGCTGGCCGACATGGGTGCACGCATCGCGCTCGCCGAGATCAGCGCACAACTGGCGCCGATCGCGCAGGCGCCGCCCTCCGTGATCCGTCGCCTCGCCAGCAACGACGAGATCCGCATCGCCGGTCCCGTGCTGCAGGAATCCGCCCGCCTCGACGACGGCGAGCTGGTGAAGATCGCATCATCCAAAGGCGAGCCGCATCTGCTCGCGATGGCCGGCCGCTGGTGGCTGAAGGAGATCGTCACCGACGCTTTGCTGGCGCGCCGCTATCCCAGCGTCAGTCGCAAGCTCGCCGCCAATCCCGGCGCGCGCGTCTCCGGAAACGGATTTGCCGTCCTGGTCGGGCAAGCCGAGTCGGACCCCGAACTTGCCGTCAGCGTCGGCGTCCGCGTCGACCTG
>NZ_JALBHA010000458.1:0-5260 GCF_023006445.1 Bradyrhizobium sp. SHOUNA76 | reverse complement strand
CCGACAGGCAGCGTGGCTGCCGGCCGCGGGCTGGCCGCAAGGCCCGAGATCGCTTGTGCCACCTGCCACGGCGACAAACTGACCGGCACGAACGTCGTGCCGGGCATCGCCGGGCGTTCGCCGACCTACATCTTCCGTCAGCTCTACGAATACCGGCACGGCTTCCGCGCTGGGCCGGATAGCAAGCCGATGATCGACGTCGTCAACGCGCTCACCGACGCAGATTTTTTGACACTCGCCGCCTATCTCGCCACGCTGGAGCGATGAAGTGGCGCCGACGCTCATCCCGCTGGCTTCTCATTGATCTATCCTCGATCGGAAATACCGTGCTCTCACCACCTTGAGGGTTCCAATGAAGCGGCGACATTCGAGTACCGCTTCGCTGATGGAAAGTATGATCGCTTTCCGGAATTGATTGCAGGTCTCATTCGGGACCGCGTTCAAGTGGTCGTCGCCGTCACTGGTACGAACGGAGTTTTGGCGACAACGGCAGCGACTAAGACGATTCCGATCGTGTTTGCGATTGCCATGGACCCGGTACATCTTGGCGTTATTTCCAGTTAGAACAGGCCGGGAGGAAATGCGACCGGCGTGAGCATGTACACTCCGCAACTCACCGCCAAGCGACTTGAGTTGTTGGCAGAATTGACGCCAGGAGGCGGAACAATCGCCATGCTGGTAAATCCAACGAATCCAAATGCGAATGTAGTGGTTTCGGATGCCGAAGCTGCGGCCAAGTCGCTTGGCCGAGAAATTCACGTCCTGAAGGCGAGTACGGACGAGCAAATTGCTGCTGTCTTCGGCGAAGTCAGAAACCGGAAGCATGCCGCGCTTCTTGTCAGTCCAGCCGACCAGATTCGAGCTGGCGATCAATCTCAAAGCAGCAAAGAGCATCGGCCTTACTATCCCGCCCTATCTCCTGGCTCGCGCCGACGAAGTAATCGAATAGAGTAGGTTTGCTGCGATGCATGATTCCGGAAGTGGCCCGCCGCTGACCTTAGCTTATGGTGCGGTGAGGTCTGCTTCCTGACGGTGACCCGAACAAGCCGTGCAAGCTGGCCAAGGCAGCCTTTGACCCGTTGCAGACGGTCCGTCGCAGAGCGGGCGCGGCCGAAGGATATGCAGTGTGATAGACGTCACAGAGGCCAGGCTTGTTTTTCCCCGAACTCCACTTAGGCTGCGCGCTTATATTCGGGGCGCCGATGAAGGCTTTTCGCTGGTTTTCATTTTTTCTTTTCATCTGGCTCGCTTGCGGCTCAGCACATGCCGAGCGACGGGTCGCGCTAGTGATCGGAAACTCTACCTACAAGAGTGTACCAAGGCTCGCCAACCCCGTGAACGATGCCGCCTTGGTCGGGGGCATGTTCAGTAAGGCCGGGTTCGACGTTGTTGATATCAAGCTCGACCTAACCGTAGTGGACATGCGGAAGGCGCTTCGCGAGTTTGGCGCTAAGGCGCGCGATTCCGATGTCGCCGTCATTTACTACGCTGGCCATGGTATCGAGCTGGATGGTAATAACTATCTGATCCCCACTGACGCCGCGCTAGAGACCGACACCGACGTTTTAGATGAGACCTTTCCGCTGGATCGGGTGCTCTTCGCCATCGAGCCGGCTAGGCAGCTCCGTCTCGTCATCCTCGATGCCTGCCGCGATAACCCATTTGCCAAGACCATGAAGCGCACGGTGGCGGCGCGTGCGATTGGTCGCGGCCTTGCCAAGGTTGAGCCGGCTAGTCCGAACACGATGATCGCCTTTGCCGCAAAAGCGGGCTCCACCGCCTCAGATGGCGACTGGAAAAACAGCCCGTTCGCGACCGCGCTGGTCGAGCGTCTGCCGATCCCCGGGCTGGACCTGCGCAAAGCTCTTGGCTTTGTTCGCGACGATGTCCTCAAGAACACCGGCTACAAGCAGGAGCCCTACGTTTACGGCTCGCTCGGTGGAAATGACGTGCCGTTGGTGCCGGCAAAGCCAGTCGTCACGGCTCCGCAGGCAAGCACACTGGATGCCGTTCGCAGGGACTATGAACTCGCGCTCCAGGCCGGCGACCGCGAGGGATGGGAAGCGTTTCTGAGAGCATTTCCGGACGGTTACTACGCAGATTTGGCGAAGGTACAGCTCAAGAAGATTGCTGCCGAGGAAACCCGCGCTGCCGCAGCAGAGAAGGCTCGCCTAGCCGAAGAGGAAAAGACGCGGCTCGCCGCGTCTCGCGCCCAGAAGGCGGAGCAGGAGAAGGCGGCAGCCGCAGCCAAGGCCGCCGAGGATGCCCGTCTTGTCGCCGAGAGAGCCAAGCAGATCGAGGAGGCGAGAGCCGCCGCCGCCGAACAGCGAAGGAAGGACGCCGAGGCAGCCGCCACGGCCCTCGCCGCCAAGCAGAGCGCCGATAAGGCACTCGCTGATAAGATCGCCGAAGACAAGTCGGCAGCCGAACTCGCAGCTAGGCTGCCAACGGAGAAGGGGCAGGAAAGCGCCAACCAGAAGGTCGCTGCCATCGCGCCAACCTCTGCAGAGCCAAGCCTATCCCCCCAGGAAACAGCGAAGCTGATCCAGTCCGAGCTACGTCGGGTCGGATGTCTATCCGCTGCTGCGGACGGCGACTGGAATGCGTCGTCCCAGCGGTCGCTGTTGACCTTCAACAAGTACGCTGGAACAAAGTTTGAAGCCAAGCTCGCGACCTTCGACGTCCTGGACGCCATCAAAGCCAAGCCCGGTCGGGTCTGTCCGCTGGTCTGCGAGCACGGCTTCAAGCCGGATGGCGAAGTCTGCGTAAAGATCAACTGCCGTACCGATTATCGCGTCAATGCCGAGAATGAATGCGAGAAGACGAATAGCAGAAAGCCCGTTGCGACGCGCGACCAGCCGACGACACGAGAAGACGCCCGGCAGCAGGGTGGGAAGTCGACCAAACCCGTAGCGCAAAGGAGCGGACAAATGGTCTGCAACGGTGCTGGCTGCAGGCCGGTTCGCCCAGGTTGTCATCTTGAGGTCTATCAACAAGGCAAGCACGGGCCCGGGAGCTGGGGCCCGAACCAAGAGGTCTGCAACTGATTCTCCGCGCATTCCAGCGCGCGGTAAATGGTAACGCTTTTTAGGCAAGGCAATTCAGTTCGGCACGACGTTGGAGTAGTCCCCGCGCGGCACGTTCGGCAGACCATCCGCCGCGCGGCCAGCTATACGATTTCCTTTTTGGCACGTCTGGAAGGGACATTGCACAAGACGTCGCACGTCACATCGCTGTCCGCGGTCCACGCGAGCGGATGTCATTGCAAGATAACAACCGTGCGCTCGCAAAACCAAATGTCCATTCGTGGCCCAAAGCCGTCATGATGCGCTGTCGGCTGCACCGTCTCCTGTCGGTCCAACCCGGTCGCGACGAACCGATTGCGCTAAGCCCTAGATCACCCCCGCCACTCGCAACGCCACGCCCGCCGCGCAGCTCCCCGCCAGCACCGTCAGCATCCCCAGCTTGAACCGGAAGATCGCGGTCGCCGCCGCGATCGACAGCAGCAGCGCGGGGATGTCGACGCTGGTCAGCACCGGCCTGTCGAAGTTCAGCGGAAACGCGTGCACCGGCACCGTCTCGCGGAACAGCGTATGCAGCGCGAACCAGATCGAGAGGTTGAGGATCACGCCGACGACCGCGGCAGTGATCGCGCTGAGCGCGCCGGCCAATCCCGTGTTGCCGCGCAGGCGCTCGATATAGGGGGCGCCGACGAAGATCCAGAGGAAGCAGGGCGTGAAGGTGACCCAGGTCGCGAGCAATCCGCCGAGGGTAGCCGCCAGCATCGGCGACAGGCCGCTGGGGTCGCGGTAGGCCGCCATGAAGCCCACGAACTGGAGCACCATGATCAAGGGACCCGGCGTGGTCTCGGCCATGCCGAGGCCGTCGAGCATCTCGTGCGGCTTCAGCCAGTGATAATGCTCGACCGCCTGCTGGGCGACATAGGCCAGCACGGCATAAGCGCCGCCGAACGTGACCAGCGACATCTTCGAGAAGAACAGCGCGATCTGGCTGAACACGTTGGCCTGACCCAAGGCAGCGAGCAACGCGATCACCGGCACCAGCCAGAGCGCCAGCCACAGCGCACCGACGCGGATCGCGCGCGCCGTATTGGGCTGCACGTGCTCGGGCACGGCTTCGCCGAGCATGCTGTCGATCACCGCATTGCTGTCGCCATGGCCGTGGCCGCTTGGTGCGAATTCCGGCCGGCCGCTGCGCGCGCCGGCATAGCCGATCAGGCCGGCGGCGATGATGATGATCGGGAAGGGGACCGCGAAGAAGAAGATCGCGACGAAGGCTGCGGCTGCGAGCGCGATCATGATGCGGTTCTTCAGCGCGCGCTTGCCGACGCGCACCACGGCCTCGACGACGATGGCGAGCACGGCGGCCTTCAGCCCGAAGAACAGCGCCTCGACGAAACTGACATTGCCGAAAGCCGCGTAGATGTAGCTGAGGCCCATGATGGCGATGACGCCGGGCAGGATGAACAGCCCGCCCGCCATCAGTCCGCCGGCGGTGCGATGCATCAGCCAGCCGACATAGGTCGCGAGCTGCTGCGCCTCCGGTCCCGGCAGCAGCATGCAATAGTTCAGCGCATGCAGGAAGCGGCCCTCGGAGATCCATTTCTTCTCCTCGACCAGGATGCGGTGCATCACCGCGATCTGGCCCGCGGGCCCGCCGAAGCTCAAGGACGCAACGCGGAGCCAGACGCGAAAGGCTTCCCCGAAGCTGATGCCGTGACCGGCATCAGCTCCTGCTTGAACGTTACGGGTGTCCATTACGCCTTCACCTTGTTGGTCGGCCAGTTGTGCGTCTCGGTGGTGGCGTCGCGGCACCAGCGGTAGAAGGCATCGTAGAGCGTCATGCCGGCCTCGAGCTGTTCGAGGTCGTCGTCATACATCCGCGACAGCCCGAGCGAGGCCGCGAGCAGGCCGGGTGCCTCCGGTGCCAGATCCGGCCGCGCGGTGTCGGCGCCGCGCACCAATGTTGCCAGCCGCAGCAGGGCCGGGGTGGCGATGCCGAACTCCTCGATCATCACGTCGAAGGTGCAGAGCTCGCCGCGGTGGCTCCAGAACACGTTCTCGATGTCGAACGGGGCTGCGCCAAAGCGTTCCCCGACGGCGATCACCTCCGACGGCGCCACATAGAGGAACACCGCCTGGGGATCGACGAAGCGGCGGATCAGCCACGGGCAGGCGATGCGATCGACCTTCGGCCGCGCCCGCGTCACCCAGACCGTGCGACCCTTGGCATCGCGCGG
>NZ_JALBHA010000457.1:0-5281 GCF_023006445.1 Bradyrhizobium sp. SHOUNA76 | reverse complement strand
GCGACGTACAGGGCCGTCGCGCGCGCCGCGCCCGCATGAGCTTCGGGCTGGGGGGCATAGCCCGGGAGCTCATCTATCTCCTGATGGAAGATCGGCGGCGCCAGATGCCGCCGCCCTTACCCGTCCTCACCATTTGTACGAGACGCTGGCGGTCACGCGCCGACGGTCGCCGTAGAAGCAGGACGTCGGGAACGAACAGCTCGCGACATAGATCTTGTCGGTCAGGTTGATCACGTTCAGCGCCGTACGCCAGTTCTGCCATTCGTAATGCAACGCGAGATCGCCGAGCACCACTGCGGGAACCTCGAGGGTGTTGGCCGGGTCGGCCCAGGACGAGCCGATGTAGCGCACGCCACCGCCGAAACCGAAGCCTTCGAGCGGCCCATCCTTGAAGGTGTAGTCGGCCCAGCCGGAGACCAGGAGCTGGGGCGTGTTGATCGGCGTCTTGCCGACCAGCGACGGATCGAGATCCCGGCTTGAGTTCCTTGGTGGCAATGGCCACCGCTTCGAACTCGATGCCGCGCGAGGTCACCTCGCCGGTCTGGTTCAGCAGGATCGGCGTGCCGGCGGTCGTCGCCACGTTCTGCCGCTTGAGGTCGAACACCGAGGCCGTGAAATAGCCGTCGAACCCCTTCGGCGCGACCTTTATGCCGATCTTGGTCTGCTGCCCGGTCTCCGGCAGGAACAGCTGGTTGCTGGCGTTGAGACCGATGACCGGATTGTAGCTCGTCGCATAGGAGATATAGGGCGCGATGCCGTTGTCGAAATTGTAGATCAGCCCGGCCCGCCCGCTGAACTTGCTGTCGTCACGGCTGGCGACCGCGGCCCCGGTGTCGCGCGCATTCTGCGTCGTCTCGACCCAATCGTTGCGGCCGCTCAGCACCAGCGTGAAGTTGCCGAGCTTCATCTGATCCTGAAGGTACGTGCCCGCCTGCTTCTGCGTGATCTGGAAATTGCGGAAGGGTGCGCCCGTGAGCGGAATGTTGAGACCGTAGACGGGATTGAAGACATTGATCGACGGAACGGTGCCGAAATTGAAGTTCTGGTAGTCGTCGATCTGATAACCCTTCAGGTCCACCCCGAACAGCATTGTGTGCCGCACCGGCCCCGTGTTGAAGCGGTACTCGAGCTGGCTATCGAGATTGGCCTGGTTCGCTGTGTTCTTCGCATACCAATTATAGCGGCCCATCGTCGCCGTATTGATGTCGGCCCAACCGTTGCCGATGAAACCGCGATAGGTCAGGTCAATATGCGCGAACCGCGCATTCTGGCGAAACGTCAGGTCGTCGTTGAGATTACGTTCGAACCGGTAGCCGAGCATCTCCTGCTCGCGTGTGAACTTGTCGACATTGGGATCGCCGACGAAGAAGCTGGTCGGGATCTTGCCGAACGGCGCGTTCGTCACTGTACCTTGGTACGGCAGGAAGTTGATGCCCCTTGTGTCCGTCTTCGAGGCCGATGCGAGAACTGTGAAAGTCGTGTCGGCATCCGGCTTCCATGTGAACGAGGGCGCGATGAAGTAATTGTTGTCGGGCGTGAAGTCGACCTGCGTACCGCCGTTCCTGACCTCGCCGACGACGCGATAGTACAAGTTGCCGTCCTGCGGCTGCGTCGCTATCGGCCCGCCGACATCGAAGCCGATATAGGCATTGCCGAAATTGTTGACGCCCGTCTCGATGTAGCGGATCGGCTCGGCCGGCGGCATCTTGCTGATGACGTTCACGATGCCATTGCGCAAGCGATGCCTGCGGCACCACAACCAAAGCGGACGCGGTCGCCAACACGGCCGACCGCAGCATTCCCAGACTGTTCAACGCGCCACCCCAAAACGTATCTGCATGCGTCATGCCGTCAGTCCCGTGACGGCATGCACTTGCGATGACGCTTATGGGAGGGTGCGCGATTTCCTAATTGAAAGCTTCTTAGAAGGACTCTTAGAAGCGCTCCAACAGTTCCGGAGATTGCTGCGAGATCAGCGCGAACTCTTCTCGCTCTCGAGCATCTCGGCGGCGATCGCCGTGAGCTGATCGACCTGCCGCATCAGCGTGTGGAATTCAGCTTCGCTCAAATGCTCCAGCAGGCGCCGGTTGCGCTCCTGCGCGCCGTCGACGATCGCGTCATGCGCAACGAGACCTGCAGGCGTCAGCGAGATCAGCACCTCGCGGCTGTCTCTCGGATTAGCCGATTTCGCGATCAGCTTGCGCGAGAGCAGATCGGCCAGCGCGCGGCTGATCTGTCCCTTGTCCTGGCCGACGGCCTCGGCGAGCCGCGCCACGCTCATCGGCGGTCGGCGGCCGAGCGAGGCGACGAGACCGAACTCGACCAAGGACAAGCCGGTGAGGCGCTTGTAGCGCAGGATCGCGCCACGCTTGAGCAAATTGGCAAGCACCATCAGTCGCGCCGACAGCATCATAGTGATCGGGGCCGATGGTTCGCTCTCGTCCGCTGCGGGCGACGTCGCCCCGCCCCTGCTCTCGGTCTGGCTCATGATCCACCTCTGCCAAGAAAGCCGGCACCTGCCAAGCCGGGTCAAAGAGCCTCCGCGGTCACGACCACGCTCGGCGCCCTCTTGTTCATCCGGGCCGCCCGCGATCCGGGGTGACATCGGCCGTGCCGCCGCCGCCTGAGACCGGGCCCGGCTCGGCCCGTTCAGCGAAACCAGCCGGGCGGGAGATGAAACCATTTTGCGGAACCCGCGAAACCATCCGGAAACAGATGGTCCTTAAGACAGAGCCATAGACGGCGGCAAAGCCCGTCGGGAGGCTCAGATGAACCACTCCATTCACTCTGCTGATCGTGCGACCCACCTCAAGATCGTGGTGGTGGCGCTGGTGGCCGGCATCATGGTGGCCGGCTTCGGGATCGCAGCGCGTACCAATGCCGATTACAGCCAGACCGCCCAGTCCACCCACGTTATCAAGGCCGGCAAGCCGGTGGTGGTGACGAGCGCCGGGACGTCGGAGATTCGCTGAAACATTCTCTTCCGGGCTGACCAATGGCCGCCTCCGGGCGGCCTTTTTCGTTTTCCAGAGCAATGCTTAGCCGAGATACACCGGTGAAGCGCAACGTCCTTGACTTCACTCAGCCCCGCCTTTAAGTCCCCCCTCGTTCCGCGCGCGTCAGCGAACCACGCGGGAGTAGCTCAGTTGGTTAGAGCGCCGGCCTGTCACGCCGGAGGTCGCGGGTTCGAGCCCCGTCTCTCGCGCCATTTTGGCAATCCCTTCATAGTCTTAGCCTGAACTTATCGAGGCCTGTCGCAACTGTGGCGGGCCGTGGACGGCGTTCGGCCGGCTGGGCTGGCGGCGGTGTCAGCCCACGCCCGAATCGTCTACGGGTCAAAGGACTTAGAGGGATCCCCACCCATTCTCGGCTTTTCCAGGGATGCCCCGTCATTGGACCATCGAGGAGGCCAGTCATGGCTAAGAAGGATCTGGCTAAGAAGGATCTGGCTAAGAAGGATTCGGCAAAGAAGGCAGCCGCTCCCGCCACCATCACGCTCAAGCACCTCGCCGCCGATATCGCGGAGAGCCAGGATCTGTCGAAAAAGCACGCCGAAGCTGCCCTAACCGACATGGTCGATTTGATCACCAAGCACCTGAAGAAGGGCGACCGCGTCCGCATCGTCGGGCTCGGCATCCTCCAGGTCCGCAAGCGCGCCGCCCGCACCGGCCGCAATCCCGCCACCGGCGAGCCGATCCACATCAAGGCCAGCAAGAAGGTCACCTTCCGCCCGGTCAAGGAACTGAAAGAGGCGATCTGAGGTGAGCGTTCGTTAAGCCTGATCCGCGCCGTTCCGGCCGCATCCCGGCCCGCTTTTTCTGATATACCGCCCGCTTCCCCTGACCCCGGCGGTTTGACCAGAAATGTCCTCCCTCACCTTCTCGCATACCGTGACCGAGCGCTTCCTGCGCTACGTCACCATCGACACCCAGTCTGATCCGGAATCCCCTCACTCGCCTTCGACCGAGAAGCAGAAGGATCTCGGCCGCGTGCTCGCCGCGGAGCTGAAGGCCATGGGCGTCGAGGACGCGCATCTCGACCACTATGGCTACGTCTACGGCACGATCCCGGCCAACACCGACAAGAAAGTGCCGGTGATCTGCTTCTGCTCGCACATGGACACCTCGCCCGACGTGACCGGCAAGGACGTCAAGCCGCAGCTGTTGAAGAACTATCGCGGCGGCGACATCACGCTGCCGGGCGACACCAGCCAGGTGATCCGCTTCAATGAGCACCCTGCGCTGAAGAACCAGATCGGCAACGACATCATCACCACCGACGGCACGACGCTGCTCGGCGCCGACAACAAGGCCGGCATCGCCGAGATCATGGATGCCGCGTATTTCTTCATCAACAACCCCGATGTGAAGCACGGCACCATCAAGATCCTGTTCACGCCGGACGAAGAGATCGGCCGCGGCGTCGACAATGTCGACCTGAAGAAGCTGGGGGCCGATTTCGGCTACACCATGGACGGCGAGAGCGCGGGCTGCGTCGAGGACGAGACCTTCTCTGCCGATGGCGCCACCATCACCATCAACGGCGTCAGCGCACACCCCGGCTACGCCAAGGGCAAGATGGAGCACGCGATCAAGATCGCGGCCGCCATCGTCGAGCGCCTGCCCAAAGAAGGCTGCTCGCCGGAAACGACCTCAGGCAAGCAGGGCTTTCTGCATCCGATCGGCATCGAGGGCGCGCTGGAGCAGGCGAGGCTGTCCTTCATCGTCCGCGACTTCACCGAGGAAGGGCTGAAGGAGAAAGAGGACCTGCTCGAGTCCATCGTCAAGGACGTGATGAAGGACTATCCGCGCTCGACCTACAAGTTCGAGGTCCGCGAGCAGTACCGCAACATGAAGCAGGTGATCGACCGTCACCCGCACGTGCTCGAATACGCCATTGAGGCGATCCGCCGTGCCGGCCTGCGCCCGATGCGCACCGCGATCCGCGGCGGCACCGATGGCTCGCGCCTGTCCTTCATGGGCCTGCCCTGCCCCAACATCTTTGCCGGCGAGCACGCGTTTCACTCGCGGCTGGAATGGGTCAGCCGGCAGGACATGGAAAAGGCCGTGCAGACGATCGTGCACCTCGCCATGATCTGGGAAGAAAAGGCCTGAGCTAGCCGATCTCCGTCATGGCCGGGCTCGCGCCCGGCCATGACGCTCGGAGATTTACGGCACCGGCATTGCGCGCGGGCTGCGATGGAAGCGGTTGGAGCTCGCCATCCAGTTCGGCAACGGCTCTCCATCGCGGTGGCGCCCGCCGGCGACAGCCGCAGCCCAGG
>NZ_JALBHA010000456.1:0-5306 GCF_023006445.1 Bradyrhizobium sp. SHOUNA76 | reverse complement strand
CCACGTCGATCGCCGCGCCAGTATTTTCCGCGCGCGCAACGGCGCCCGAGACGGCGCGGCGCAGCACGGCCTCGAGCCGGTCGTGACTGGAATGATGCAGATGGTCGGCTTTGGTCGCCGCGAATAGGATGCGGTCGATGCGCGGCCGGAACAGGCTGGAGAGGATCGTGCTGCGGCCGATGTTGAAGCAGTCGAGAATGCCGGCCAGCGCTGCCTCGAGGTCGTGCAGCGCCTCGGGGCCGGAGTTGAACGCGGCAAGCCCATCGGCCAGCACGATCTGGCGATCGAGCCGGGCAAAATGATCGCGGAAGAACGGGCGAACCACCACATCCTTGTAGGCCTCGAAGCGGCGCACCATCATCGCCCACAGCGAACCCTCCGGCGCATGGCCGCCGGCGGGCACGTCGAGCGGCGCAAAGGTCAGCGCCGGCGAGCCTGCGAGATTGCCGGGCATCAGGAAGCGACCGGGCGGCAGCAGGCTCATCGCAAAGCGCTCGTCGCGGCAGGCGCGCAAATAGTCGGTGAAGAGTTTTGCGGCGCTGAGCGTCGCCTGCTCGTCCTCGCGGGCCTCGGGCTTGAGCGTTGCGAGATGCGCGTGCCATTCGCTCGCAAGATGCGCACGCGGTGCCTCGCGCGACAGCGCAAGGCTCTCCGCCGACCATTGCTCGAAACTCTTCTTCAGCAGCGGCAGGTCGAGCAGCCATTCGCCGGGATAGTCGACGATGTCCAGTGTCAGCGTGCGGTCGGCGCCGTTGTTGCGCTGATAGTCGATGACGAGCCTGAGCTCGCTGATGTCGACGGTCGAATTCGGCCACCGTCGCTCGTCGATCAGCGCGCGCAGATGGTTTTCATAGGCAAAGCGCGGCACGGCATCGTCGGGCTGCGGCGCCAGATGCGCCCGCGCGATCCGGCCCGAGGCATAGGCCTCGAACACCGGAAACCGGCCGCCGCGGGTGAGGCCGTGGATCAACGCGGTGATGAACACGGTCTTGCCGGCCCGCGACAGGCCGGTAACGCCTAACCGCACCGTCGGGTTGAATAAGTGCTCCCCATAGTCGATCAGCGCCTGGGCCGACAAGCGCGCTTCTTCGACCATATCCTGGAAACTGAATGCCATATGAACGTTAAGGGATCCGGGGCGGGGATAGGCAAAATGGACTAGTCACAAAAGTGGCAACTGCCTGAGGAAAATCAAGCTTCATACTTCCACCGCCTTTGTCGGCAAATCAGCCGTTTGAACGACGCGCCGATCCCGAAACACCCATAGAAGAGGCCATTACCTCATTTTGCGGATTGCCATGACCGACTTCCAACTGAAACACCTTGCATCCACCTCTGTCCACGCCGCGGCCGACGTGATCGGCTGGAACTATGACCGCGCCGAGCTCATCGCTGACGGAGTG
Source organism: Bradyrhizobium sp. SHOUNA76 (assembly GCF_023006445.1). Lineage (NCBI taxonomy): Bacteria > Pseudomonadati > Pseudomonadota > Alphaproteobacteria > Hyphomicrobiales > Nitrobacteraceae > Bradyrhizobium > Bradyrhizobium sp. SHOUNA76. The sequence continues at coordinate 3,903 of NZ_JALBHA010000456.1, read as the reverse complement.
GTCCACGCGATCGGCGTCCTCTCCGGCGTCATCGCGGCGACCGTGCTGATGGTGCTGACGGCGGTTTATGCCGACGCCACAGACATCGTCGGCGTCTCGATCTATGTCGCCGGCCTGCTCTCGATGCTGGTGCTGTCGGCGACCTATAATCTCTGGCCGATCTCGCCGGCCAAATGGCTGCTGCGGCGGTTCGATCATTCCGCGATCTATCTCCTGATCGCGGCGACCTACACGCCGTTCATCCTGGAGGTGAAGGACAGCGGGTTCGCGCTGGTGCTGCTCGCCGGGGTCTGGTGCGTTGCGATCCTCGGCATCGTGCTCAAGCTTTGCTGCCCCGGCCGCTTCGACCGCGTCTCGGTCGGCATCTATCTCGCCATGGGCTGGAGCGGCGTGATGCTCTACGACGCCGTGGTCCGGGCGCTGCCCGCGCTGGTGCTGAGCTTCATCCTTGCCGGCGGCCTGCTCTACAGCTTCGGCGTGATCTTTCACGCCTGGCGGCGGCTGCGCTTCCAGAATGCGATCTGGCACGGCTTTGTCTTGGCCGGTGCGGCGTGCCATTATACCGCGGTGCTCGACCTCGTGTTGAGCTGAGCAAGCTTCAAGAAGCGGTATAAGACAAGAGGAGACGTCGCATGCAGGTGACCGGCAAGGTCGTGGTCGTCACGGGCGGCGCAAACGGCATCGGCAAGGCGCTGTGCGAGGCCTTTCACAACGCAGGCGCAGCCAAGGTCGTCGTCGCGGATATGGATGCCGCCAACGCAAGGGCCGTCGCCGCCTTGGTGGATGGCGCGGCCTTCAAATGCGACGTGGCGCAGGAGAAGGACATTTCGCACGTCATCGAGGAGACCGAGCGGCAGTTCGGCCCCATCGCGCTGTTCTGCTCCAATGCCGGCATCGGCGGCGGCTTCGATCCGATGTCGGTCAATGCCGGCGGCGCCTCCGACGAGCCGTGGCAGCGCAGCTGGGCGATCCATGTCATGGCCCATGTCTATGCGGCGCGGCATCTCGTCCCCCGCATGAAGGCGCGCGGCGGCGGCTATTTCCTCAACACGATCTCGGCCGCGGGCCTGCTGTCGCAGGTCGGCAGCCCGGCCTATTCGACGACGAAGCATGCGGCGGTCGGCTTTGCCGAGAATCTCGCGATCTCGCACAAGGCTGACAACATCAAGGTCTCGATCCTCTGCCCGCAGGGCGTCGACACGAACATGCTGCGCTCGATCCCGAAGGGCCCGCAATCCGGCGACGGCGATCTTTCGCCCGAGCAGGTCGCCAAGGACGTGCTCGCCGGCCTCGAGCAGGAGACGTTCCTGATCCTGCCGCACCCCCAGGTGCTCGGCTACATGCGCAAGAAGACCGAGAACTACGACCGCTGGCTCGGCGGCATGGCCAAGATCCAGGCGAAGATGCGGGAAGAGTTCGGAAAGTAGGCTGCCGCTGTCGCTGCGGTTGACCCTGTCATGCCCCGCGAAAGCGAGGCATCCAGTACTCCGCGGCGGTCATTGGTTTGCACAACTGGCGCCGCGGAGTACTGGATCGCCCGGTCGAGCCGGGCGATGACACCGAGAGTGTGGTCACGCCGCTCGCTCCGCCTCATCCTCCACCCGGCTCTGCCTGAGCGCCCGCGCATAGAGCATCATCCCCTCGCGGACCGTGCGCTGTTCCGCTTCCGTCAAAGCGGACAGCGCGCCGCGCACCTGCTGGCGGCCGAACGCGTGCAGCGCCTCGAGCGTGCGCCGGCCCTTCGCCGTCAGCGACAATACCTTGCTGCGCGCATCATTCTCATCCGGCGTCTCCCTGAGCTCGCCGCAATCGATCAGCTTGCGCACCAGGCGGCTGACGCTGGATTTTTCCAGACGCAGGAAATCGCCAAGCTCGCCTGAGGTCATGGGACCGCGGATGCCGATCTCCAGGATCGTGTGCACCGCCGAGGGTGGATAGTCCGAGGCCGCCACGGTCGCATCCATGAAGCCGAGCTCGCGCACCATCAGGCGCGACGCGGCGCGGATGTCGTCGATCAGAGCAAGTTCGGCCATCTTGACTCCCGGCATATAGTTGTATCATACAACTATATGCCCAAAGCGGCGCATGCAAGCGTTTTGGAGTGGACCATGAGCGAAGCTTTGCCGGCAGGTCAGCGGATGGCGGGCAAGGTCTGCCTCGTCACGGGCGGCGGCAGCGGCATCGGCCGCGCCACGGCGATGCGGATGGCATCCGAGGGCGCTGAAGCGATCATCGTCGCCGGCCGGCGCGAAGCCGAGATCGACGCTACCGCCGCTTCGTGCCGCGAGCTTGGTGTGGAGGCGATGGCCCTCAAGACCGACATCACACATGAGGACGACGTCGAACGACTGATGCGTACGGCCGTCGAGCGTTGCGGCCGGCTCGACGTCGCCTTCAACAATGCCGGCTTCCAGGAGCGCCGCGCGCCGCTGCAAGAGCAGGGCACTGAGATCTACGATAGCGTGTTCGACACCAATGTCCGCGCACTGTTCCTGTGCCTACGCCATCAATTGCCAGTCATGCTGGCGCAGGGGCGCGGCAGTATCGTCGTCAACGCCTCCGTCAGCGGCGTGCGCAATCCCAATCCCGGCTTCTCGCTCTATTCGGCCTCCAAGGCCGCCGCGATCTCGCTGACCCGCTCGGCGGCGCTGGAGAACGCCCCGCGCGGCATCCGCATCAACGCCATCGCCCCCGGCCGTGTCGTCACCGACATGATGCTGCGCGCCGGAGTCGGCGATGTCGCGACGGTCAGCGCGGGATTGCCGCTGCGGCGGATGGGAAGCCCGGAGGAAGTGGCGGAGGCCGTGGTGTGGCTGGCATCCGATGCGTCATCGTATGTGGTCGGGCACGTGCTGGCGGCGGATGGGGGATTTTTGGCGTCGTAGCCTCGTAGCCCTGATGAGCGGAGCGACATCCGGGACCTTTGTTGCAGCACCCCGGATATCGCTACGCTCATCCGGGCTGCGGCAGCGTCAATGCTTCTGTCCGTAAAGCACCGGCACCGCCGAATCCACGACGGCCTCGACCAGGCTCGTCCCTTCATGCGCCATGCCGCGCTTCAACGCGTCGCCAAGCTCCGCGGCCTTGGTCACCCGCACCGCATGGCAACCCATGCCTTCGGCGAGCCGGACGAAATCGATACCCGGCAGCTCCAGCCCCGGCACGTTCCTCACCTGCATCACCTGGCTGAACGAGCGCATCGCGCCGTAGCCGGAATTGTTGATGACGACGACGGTCAGCGGCAGCTTGCGTTGCGCCGCGGTCCACAGCGCCTGGATCGAATACATCGCCGAGCCGTCGCCGATCAGGCAGACCGTGCGCTGCTTCGGCTTGCCGAGCGCCATGCCGACCGCGGCGGGCAGCGAATAGCCGAGGCCGCCGCTCGCCATGGTGTAAAAGCTGTCCTGGCCGGGCATCGGCATGAACTTCTGCATCGCCGGCCGGTGCGAGGGAACCTCCTCGACGACCGACGTACCTTCCGGCATCGCCTGCGACAGCGAATGCAGCAGGAATTCGACCGGCAGCGGATCGGCGGCTTGCGGTGCCGGCGGCAGCATGCGGCCTTTTGGCGAGGCGCGCTTGCTCCCCGGCAGCAGGTCGAGCAGCAGGCCCAGCGCCGGCTTCATCGTGGCGATGATGCTGGTGCCAACGGGCGTGACAGCCGCCGCGTCCGGATCATCGGTGATCTGGAAGATCGTCGCGTCGCCGTCGAAGATCGCTGCATGGCCCTCGACATGGAAGGTGAACACCGGTGCGCCGATGACGACGACGAGGTCGTGCGCGCGCAGCGCGTCGGAGAGTTGCGCGGGCGAGGCGTGCAGGAAGCCCGCGAACTGCGGATGCCGCTCCGGGAACGAGCAGCGCGCCGAGAACGGGCTGACCCAGACGCTGGCCTTGGCCCTC
>NZ_JALBHA010000455.1:0-5346 GCF_023006445.1 Bradyrhizobium sp. SHOUNA76 | reverse complement strand
CCTGCTCAAGGCGGTCAAGAACGCGACCGAGATCAAGGGCACGCAGACGGCGCATCGGCGCGACGCGGTGGCGCTGGCGCGCTTCCTCGCCTTCATCGACCGCGAGGCCGCAAGCGGCAAGCTCACCGAGATCGACGCGGTCGAGGCGCTGGAGACGTTCCGCCGCGACACCGGCGCGCTGAAGGACGTGTCGTTTCCGACCATCTCCGGCACCGGCCCGAACGGCGCCATCGTGCACTACCGAGTCACCCGCAAGAGCAACCGGCGGATCGCCTCCGGCGACCTGCTGCTGATCGATTCCGGTGCGCAGTACGAAGACGGCACCACCGACGTCACGCGCACCATGGCAGTGGGCGAGCCGACGGCCGAGATGCGCGACCGCTTCACCCGCGTGCTGCGCGGCCATATCGCGATCGCGCGCGCGATCTTCCCGGACGGCACCACGGGCGCGCAGCTCGATACGCTGGCACGGCAATATCTCTGGGCCGCCGGTGTCGATTTCGAGCATGGCACCGGTCACGGCGTCGGCAGCTATCTCTCGGTGCACGAAGGCCCGGCGCGGATCTCGAAGCTCGGGACCACGCCGCTGAAGCGCGGCATGATCCTCTCCAACGAGCCCGGCTATTACAAGACCGACGGCTTCGGCATCCGCATCGAGAATCTCGAGCTGGTCGTCGCCGCCGACATCAAGGGCGCCGAGAAGCCGATGAACGCGTTCGAGACGCTGACCCTGGCGCCGATCGACCGCCGACTCATCGATGCAGCGATGCTGAGCAAGGATGAGCTCGCCTGGCTCAATGCCTATCATGCGCGCGTTCGGGCCGAGGTGCGGCCGGCACTCGACGAGGCGACGAAGGCCTGGCTCGATCAAGCGACGGCGGACATGACGTAGCGCTGCGCATGGCTGCATCGTGTTGCGCGCAGCCCTCACCCCACACTCCGCTCCGTAGGGTGGGCAAAGCATCCGCCGCAGCTCGAAGAGCGCAGGCGGAGGCGTGCCCACCCTCTATTCCGACGCTGCAGCAGCAACGGTGGGCACGCCGCGCAAAGGGCGCGTCTTTGCCCACCCTACAGACCTCATCAGGTACTGCGTAGATCTTCGACCTCCGCACCCCCTCATCATAACCATCCCGGAATCCGTATAGCCGCATTCCGAAACGCCGATATCGGACCTGCGCTAGCCCGCTACAGTCCGATTTGAATTCGAAAGACGGACGTTTATGCACGGCATCATCAGCAAGCCGCCGGGAGCGGCAACCAATCTTGCGACCTCGCGCGTGGTGTTGCTGCTGCTCGTCGTCATGACCGGGGTCGCGCCGATCTCGCTCTACATCCTGGTTCCGGCGCTGCCGGTGCTGGCGACGACGTTCGGGCGCGACATCTCGATCGCGCAGATGACGGTGTCGCTCTACATGGTCGGCATCGCGCTGTCGCAGCTGATCATGGGGCCATTGTCGGACAAGTTCGGCCGGCGCCCGGTGCTGCTCGGGGGCCTCGCGCTGATGGTCGCGGCGAGCATCGCCTGCATCTTCGCCGAAACCCTGCCGCAACTGATCGCAGCGCGTTTCTTCCAGGCACTCGGCGGCGCCTCCGGCATGGTGGTGAGCCGCGCCATCATCCGCGACATCTACGAGCGCGACCGCGTCGCCTCCATGATCAGCCTCGTGGTCGCCGCCCTGATGATCGGCCAGATGGTTTCGCCGCTCACCGGTGGCCTGATCGAGACCGCGTTCGGCTGGCGCGCGATCTTCTACGCCATCACCGTCGCCGCGATCATTGTCGCCGTCGGCATTGCGCTGGCGCTGCCCGAAACGCGTCGCAGCCGGGCCGCCGGCAGCGGTTTCCGTGGCGACATAGGCATCCTGATTCGCAACCGCGCCTTCGTCGGCTATGTGATGTGCCAGGTGCTGGCCTCGCAGATCATCTTCACTTTCGCCGGCGGCGGCCCCTACATTGTCGTGACGCAGATGGGCCGGACCAGCGCCGAATACGGCGCCTGGTTTGCGACCTCGGGCTTTGCGTTTCTGGTCGGCAATCTGCTCTGCGTGCGCTTTGCGCCGCGGCACTCGCTGGCAAAGCTGATCTGGTTCGGGCTCGCGCTCCAGTTCGCCGGCAGCCTGTTGAACCTGCTGTGGAGTTTTACCGGCTGGAACGAAGCGCCCGCCTGGCTTTTCGGCACGCAGATGATCGTGATGGTGGGCAATGCCTTCGTGATGGCGAATTCCGCGGCCGGCGCGATCAGCATCCGACCGGAAGCGGCCGGCACCGCGTCGGGCGCCATGGGCTTTCTGCAGCAGGGGATCGGCGCGCTGATGTCGCAATTCGGCGCCTATCTCGGCGGCCATTCCGCAACGACGCTGCCGCTCACCGCTGCGGTGCTGGCGATCTCATTGCTCTGCGCCTGCACGATGTTCTTCGTCGTCCCACGCCGCGAAGTCGTGGTCAGCGAGGCGCTGATCGGGCGGGCGGAAGAAGAAGAGACAGGGATGATGTGAGGGGTGGCGCGCTCTTCCCCGTCATTGCGAGCGGAGCGAAGCAATCCAGAATCTCTCCGCAGCGGCAGTCTGGATTGCTTCGTCGCAAGGGCTCCTCGCAATGACGGGGCGAGACCTCACTCCCCGATCAGCTTCAGCCACTCGTCCTCGGTCAGCACCTTGACGCCGTGCTTGTTGGCCTCGGCGAGCTTCGAGCCGGCGCCCGGGCCGGCCACCACGAGATCGGTCTTCTTCGACACCGAGCCGGACACCTTGGCCCCTAACCGCTCAGCCGTCGCCTTGGCCTCGTCGCGCGTCATCTTCTCCAGCGATCCCGTGAACACCACGGTCTTGCCAGCGACGGCCGAGTTGCTCTTCGGCTTCTCGGCGTCGATGATCTCGACTTCGCTGGTCAGCCGCTCGACAATGCCGCGATTGTGGCTCTCGCCGAAATAATCAGCGATGCTCTTGATCACGGTGTCACCGATCTGGTCGAGCGCGTCCATGTCCGCCATCGCCTCCTCGTCGCCGTGAGCGACCTTCAGGCACGCGTCGTGGAAGGCGTCCCAGGAGCCGTAGCCGCGTGCCAGCGCCAGCGCCGTGGTTTCGCCGACATGGCGCATGCCGAGCGCATAGACGAAGCGCTCCAGCGCGATTCTGCGCCGGCTCTCGATGGCGCCGAACAGGTTGCGCACCGAGGTCGCGCCATAGCCCTCGATCTCCTCGAGCTTGAGCTTGGAATTGCGCTTCTCCAGCGTGAAGATCTCGGCGGGTTCCTTGACCCATCCTTCGTCGAAGAAATACTGAAGTTGCTTCTCCCCCAATCCGTCGATGTCGAAGGCGCGGCGTGACACGAACAGCTTGAGGTGCTCGATCTTCTGATAGGGGCAGGCGAACTCGCCGGTGCAGCGGGCGCGGGATTCCTCTTCGCCGGCGGCCGTCTCGCCGCGCACGACGTCGGTGTGCAGCGGGCACGGGCACTTCTTCGGGAAAGAGAACTCCTTGGCGCTCTTCGGCCGCTTGTCGAGGACGACGTCGACGATCTGCGGGATCACGTCGCCGGCGCGCTGGACCACGACGGTGTCGCCGATCCTGATGTCGCGCCCCTCGCGCAGCACCTCGCCCTTGTTGCCGATGCCCTTGATGTAGTCCTCGTTGTGCAACGTGACGTTCTGCACGATCACGCCGCCGACCCCGACCGGTTCGAGCTTGCCGACCGGCGTGAACGAGCCGGTGCGGCCGACCTGGATCTCGATGTCACGCAGCACCGTCATGGCGCGCTCGGCCGGGAATTTGTGCGCGATGCCCCAGCGCGGCGTGCGCGAGACGAAGCCGAGTCGCTCCTGCCAGTCGATGCGGTCAACCTTGTAGACCACGCCATCAATATCGTAGTCGAGCTCGGCGCGCTCTTCCTCGATGCTCTGGTGAAACGCGATCAGTTCCTCCACGGAGTGACACAGCTTGGTCAGCGGATTGGTCTTGAAGCCGCAGCGCTCGAACCAGCCGATCATGCCGCTCTGTGTCCCCTCGGGCATCGCACTCATCTCCCCCCAGGCATAGGCAAAGAAGCCGAGCGGACGCGAAGCGGTGATGGTCGGGTCCTTCTGCCGGAGCGAGCCCGCCGCCGAATTGCGTGGATTGGCGAAGATGGTATCGCCCGCCGCCTTCTGCCGCTCGTTGAGCGCGAGGAACGCCTTCTTGGTCATGTAGACCTCGCCGCGGACCTCGCAGATGTCGGGGACGCTGCGACCTTTCAGCTTCTGCGGCACGTCTTCGAGGGTACGGATGTTGGCGGTGACGTCCTCGCCCACCGCGCCGTCGCCGCGCGTCGCCGCAGTGACGAGTTCGCCGCCCTCATAGCGTAGCGACATCGAGAGGCCGTCGATCTTCGGCTCGGCGGAGAAATTGACCTTGTCGTCGTCGAGCTTCAGAAAGCGCACGATGCGGCCGACGAAGTCGCGCACGTCCTCTTCGGCAAAGGCATTGTCGAGCGACAGCATCGGAACGGAATGCCGGACCTTCTTGAAGCGGCCTGACGGCGCCGCGCCGACCTTCTGCGAGGGCGAGTCCGCCGTGACAAATTCCGGAAAGCGCTTCTCGATGGCGTTGAAGCGCTGGCGCAACGCGTCGTATTCGGCGTCGGTGAGGGTGGGCGCATCCTCCTGATAGTAGCGCTCGTTGTGCCCCTCGATCTCGAGCGACAGCCGCATGTGCTCGACCTTGGCCTGAGCCTTGGTGAGGTCGGCGACGTCGCGAAGTGGTTTCGATTTTGCTGCTCTTGCCATCATGCTTAAGGTTCTAGCTCGTCGTTCCGGGATGGTCCGAAGGACCAGACCCGGAACCTCGAGATTCCGGATTCGCACTTCGTGCGCCCCGGAATGACGGTTGGGGGAGAGACCAAGGCTTACTACGTCTATATCCTAGCAAGCCGACGCGACGGAGCAATCTATGTCGGCATCACCAATAACCTCGTGCGCCGCGTCTACGAGCATCGAATCAAAGGCGTGCCAGGCTTCACGGCCAAATACAACATCACGCAGCTCGTTTGGTTCGAAGTCTATGACGATCCGATCTCGGCAATCTCACGCGAGAAGGAGCTCAAGAAGTGGAAGCGGGACTGGAAAATCAAGCTGATCGAGAAAGACAATCCAAACTGGGATGATCTGTACGAGTCGATCTGCAATTGAGAGGGTCATTTCGGGATGGTCCGAAGGACCAGACCCGGAATCTCGAGATTCCGGGTTCGATGCTTCGCATCGCCCCGGAATGACGGTGAAAGCCTAAGCCGTGGCCGCCTTGAGCAGCCGTTCCGCCGCTGCCCTCGCCTCCGCCGTGATCTCGGCGCCGGCCAGCATGCGGGCGATTTCCTCGC
>NZ_JALBHA010000454.1:0-5347 GCF_023006445.1 Bradyrhizobium sp. SHOUNA76 | reverse complement strand
CATCCCGCCTTCCGCCGCCGTCTCCCGCGCCGCCGTCAGAATCGCGCTGCGCCGCGCCGCGAGGCGCTTCACCACTTGATGCGTCCGCCGATAAACCATGGCGCGCTTCCTGTCCCACACGCCTGCCGCACGCCCTGCGGCCGAACGCTTCGTCACTGCAGTAATTGCAAATCGCCCCGCAAGGACTGAACAACTATTCAGGAGGGATGACAAGATGCATTTGCGCGAAGCGTCATATCTCAAAGCGGCGAGACAGATTCGCTCAAATGCGCAGAGCCGGTTGGTAGACGGCTAACCGCAATTGTTACCGCGATCTTAAAAGCAGCCCGGCGACTGTACCGGAGTACTGCGATCCCTCCTCGGTCCAGCATGATCGACTCGGACGCCCGGACCGCCTGGCAGCTCTTCAATCTGAACTGGCTTCCTGTCGCAGCCATGCGCCGTGCCCACGAGGAATTTTCAATATCCCGAAGTCTCGATGGTGGGCTCCGCCTTCGGTCTTCAAGCCATGACGGAGCTCTGCCCATCTCCGAACTGAAATCGCCGACCAAAAGAAAAGAGCCCCGTCGAGGACGGGGCTCTCGGAAATCTCTGGTTCGTCCGGCCTTACTTCAGGCTGGTCGAGATCGAGGTGAACTTGGTGTTCAGCGTGGTGCCGAGGTTGTTGACCACGGTGATGATGGCCAGCGCGATGCCGGCAGCGATCAGGCCGTATTCAATGGCGGTGGCGCCGGATTCATCCTTCACGAAACGCGCAACGAGGTTCTTCATAGAAGTGCTCCAAATGAGTACACGAGGCTTACAACTGATCCGGTCTTTTCGGCTTCCCAGCGCCGCCCGACCATGAAACCGAACGTAGGGGCAAAGAATTGCGCCGCAGTTAATTCGACTGCGTAAACACTGGGCGGGTTGCGTGTATTCGCCGATGGTAAATCGAAATCTAAAATAATCCGTTAAATTGTCGGGACATGAAACCGGCCTGGCGCGGCCGGTTTACCCGAAGTTATGACCCGCCGTGATCCAATGCCGACCGCTCGGACCGAAACGCGTCGAGACGAATGGTTCATCGCGCTTCGGGTTATTGTTGGGCGCGATCTTCTCGGAAAAGCCGCGACCTACTTTGCGCTAACGCGGCCCTCCGGGTCCGGATCGTGCTCGACGACAAGAACAACAGGACGACGAGGCGGCATGTCCCTTTCCTCTGCCAACAGCATCGCGGTGCAGAGCCGCGCGAGGGCCCTGGTGCCGCTATGCGTCGGCGCCGGAGCCTACCTGTTCTACCTCTTTCTCGGCGACACGCTGCTTCAGGATTCCGACTCGTTCTGGCAGATCAAGATCGGGCAATGGATCCTCGATCACGGCGCCATGCCCACCACCGACTTCTATTCCTTCACGCGAACCGGCGCGCCGTGGATTTCGACCTCATGGCTGTCGCAGGTGCTGTTCGCCTTCTCCCATGCGCAATGGGGCTGGGCAGGTCCCGTCATCCTCACGGCGGTCGCGGTTGCGCTGACGCTCGCAATCTTCGTCTACCTGCTCGACGCGCAGATCGGGGCCCCGCGCGCCGTGCTGTTCGCGATGCTGGCGCTGCTGCTATCGATCCATCACGTGCTGGCACGGCCGCATATCCTGGCGCTGCCCCTCCTGGTGGCGTGGTGCGGCCTGCTGATGGGAGCTGCCGACCGCAGGCACGCGCCGTCCTGGACCTGGCTGCCGCTGATGGCGCTCTGGGCCAATTTGCACGGCGGCTTCGTGCTGGGCTTGGCGCTGATCGGCCCGATCTCGCTCGAGGCGGTCGAGCATGCCGAGAAGGGACAACGACTTCGACTGTTCATGCGTTGGGTGCTGTTCGGAATCGGCGCGCTGGTCGCAAGCTGCTGCACGCCCTATGGCTGGCGGACGCTGCAGGGCGCGACCAACATTCTCGGCCTTGGCGAGCTGCTGTCGCTGATCTTCGAATGGATGCCGGCGAACTTCGCCACCTTCACCTCCTTCGAAGGCGCCCTGCTCGGCCTGATCGCATTCGGCTATTATCGCGGCCTGGTGCTGTCGGCGCCCCGGATCTTCCTGATCTTGTTCCTGACCTGGAGCGCGCTGACCCATGTCAGGAGCATCGAGGCATTTGCGTTCCTGGTGCCGCTGGTGCTGGCAAAGCCGCTCGGCGAGATGTTCCCGCGCGCGACGCCTGACGACACTGGTACCGACCGCTGGCCGGCCCGCTATGTCACCGCGCTCGGCGCGCTGATGATCGTGGCGGCAAGCTGGACCTCGACGTCGCTCTACATGGGGCACCACCGCTTCACCTTCACAATGACGCAGACGCCGGTTGCGGCGGTCGACCTGCTCGCGCAACGCAAGGTGCAGCGCATCTTCAACGCCTACCAGTTCGGCGGCTATCTGATCTCGCGCGACATTCCGGTCTTCGTCGACGGCCGCGCCGAGCTCTATGGCGAGAAATTCGTCATGGACTTCTTCAAGGCGACGGAGGGCAGGAAGCCCGAGCTGCTGCCGCGCCTGCTCGATGAGTACAAGATCGACGCGACCCTTCTGGTGGCCGATGCGCCGGGCCCGCAGATCCTCGACCAGCTCAAGGGCTGGAAGCGGATCTATGCGGACGACATCGCCGTGATCCATGTGCGCGCCCCCGCAGACATTGCCGCCGCGGCGCCTTCGAAGTGAGGATCGCTGCCATAGGCGACCCCTCGGCTGCAGAAGCATGGTTAACCGCGCATCACCACACTGGTCGGGCTCCCTCCATCGTCCTCATTCTGTCCGCCCCCAGTAATGCAGCGCCTTAGATCCTTAACGGTTGCGGCAAGGCGACCTTAACCGCCGTCTCATAGACTTCCGCCCCTGCAACCCCAGTCGGAATCCTTCGCATGGCGGCCAATTCCAGACCGATCCGCTACAGCCTCGTCATCCCCGTGTTCAACGAGGAAGCCGTGCTGCCGGTCCTGTTGCGCCGGCTCGATCTGGTCATGTCCCAGCTGGACGGACCGGCGGAAGCGATCTTCGTCGACGACGGCAGCAGCGATTCCAGCTCGATCGTGCTACGGGCGCTCGCCGCGCGCGATCCGCGCTTTCGCTATATCGGCCTGTCGCGAAACTTCGGCCATCAGATCGCCATCACCGCCGGCATGGACGCGACGGCGGGTGACGCGATCATCGTCATGGATGCCGATCTGCAGGACCCGCCCGAAGTGATCGAGCAATTGATCGCGAAGTGGAAGGAGGGCAACGACATCGTCCATGCCCGCCGCCTGTCGCGCGAGGGCGAAAGTCGATTCAAACGTGCGACGGCGCACCTATTCTATCGGCTTCTCGGCAGGATGTCCTCTGTCGGCATCCCCGCCGATGTCGGCGACTTCCGCCTGATCGATCGCAAGGTGTTGGAGGCACTTCGGCAGATGCCGGAGCAGGATCGCTTCGTACGCGGCATGATCGCCTGGCTTGGTTTCCGGCAGGCCGAGGTCGCCTTCCACCGCCTCGAGCGCGCAGCGGGCGAAACCAAGTATCCGCTGTTCAAGATGGTGCGGCTCGCGATGAACGCCGCGCTCGGCTTTTCCGATCTTCCCTTGCGGCTTGCAATCTGGTGCGGATTGACGGTCTCGGGACTGGCCCTGCTTTACGGCGGCTGGGTGATCCTGTTGTGGCTCAGCCAGGACAGCCATCTCGTGACCGGCTGGTCATCGACAATCGTCGTCATATCCCTGCTGTGTGGAATCAACATGCTGATGACCGGTATCGTGGGACTCTATGTCGGCCGCATTCATGCCGAGGTGAAGCGCCGCCCGCTCTATGTGGTGCAGACGCGCGCCGGCTTCGATCGCAACGAGGCGGCGGCAGCACCCGCGATCCGCGCCGTCAACGAGTGACCCGCCGCATGACTGAGCTCTTCGACGGTTATCACGACAACTACCGCGATGTTGTCCAATCCTCGATCGACTTCTCCGGCTTGCCGCATCATTTCTTCATGCGCGCCAAGGCGGATCTGTTGCGCGATCTGATCGCGCAGCGGCTGGACGCGGTGAGGCCCGACATGCTGGACGTCGGCTGCGGCGTCGGCAGCCTTCATCCCCTGCTGCACGGCATGGTCGGTCGCTTGAGCGGCATCGACGTCTCTTCGGCCAGCCTGGCGCAGGCCCGCGCGGTCAACGGCGGGGTCGACTACCGCGAGTTTGACGGACGCACTTTTCCCTTCGACGACGCCAGCTTCGATCTGGTCACGGCCATCTGCGTGATGCACCATATCGTGCCGACCGAATGGATGCATTTCATCGCCGAGATGCGGCGGGTGGTGCGGCCGGGGGGACTCGTCTGCGTGATCGAGCACAATCCGTACAATCCGCTGACACGCCTTGCCGTCTCGCGCTGTGAATTCGACCGGGACGCCGTCTTGCTCGGCGCCGGCACGACGCGAAAGTTGATGGCCGCTGGCGGCTTGCGCGAGATCGGCGCCCGCCATTTCCTGCTGCTCCCCTGGGACACCAAACCGGCGCGTCGCCTCGAACATGCCCTGGGCGGCGTGTCGCTCGGAGGTCAGTACGCGGCCTTCGGGACCGCCTGACTTATCTTGGCGGCGTATCACGCCGCTTGTGCACGACGGCCACATCGTCGCCGTAAACGCGTTGCCACTGGGGCAGCCGATCCAGCATCGCGACCGCCGGTGTCCGCGGCGCGAGCAGCGTCGCGCCGATGTCGTATTCGTCGAGCAGCTTGAGAAAATCTGCGAGGTCAACCAGCGCCAGGGCACGATTATAGCGGTCGATGAACGGCCCTCCGTATAGTTCGCCGCGACCATCGACAAAGGTGGGAATGCCGGCAAAGATCAAATAGCCGCCGAACGAGTAATCGTTGAGGATGCGCCCCGTCTTGGCGAGGTCGGCTTGAGCGATCGCAGCCTGGGGGGTGATATTGGAAGCCGGCCGTATGTCGCGCGCCAGCGCCGCGCCGCTCATTGCGATCAAGACACCGAACGCCGCCAGATTCAGGCCGCGAGACCAGCCCTCCGCATCGTCCGCGGTCCGCTTGCCGAACTTTTGGCCTAAGGGGGCCGCCAGATAGAGCGGCGCCAGCATGGCCAGCAGATCCGCATTGCGGACCTGCGCCAGTGCGAAATGGAGCAAGCCGATTACCACCAACGTCCGTACGACCGGCAGCGTCACGCCGCGCGACAGCGCAAAGATGCCAGCCAGCAGCAGCAATTCGAAACCGCCGATATGGCTGAAATCCTGCGGCCGCCATTCCGCGATCCAGGCGAGCGCGGAGCCGAGGCCGAGCGTCGTCAGCGGCATCAGCAGCGGTTCCGGCCCGTGCGGCGTCAGGCAGGACGCGGCGAGGGCAAGGG
>NZ_JALBHA010000453.1:0-5350 GCF_023006445.1 Bradyrhizobium sp. SHOUNA76 | reverse complement strand
GCGCCGAGATGTCGGCGTTCATGACCGCGCAGGGCTTTGCCTACAAGATGAGCGCCGAGAAGGCGTATTCGACCGACAGCAATCTGCTCGGTGCCACGCACGAGGCCAAGGGCATGATCATGGTGCGCGAGGCAGGCGGAACGGTGAGCGACATCGCGACGCCCGGCGATCCGCTGGTCACGGGGCACGTCGTGTGCGGGAATGAGTTCGTGCACGGGGAGTTGGTGAAGATATTGCGGAAGTAGGCGTAGTCACACGACGCCTCAATCTGCAGCGGTCAGGATTCGTCGTCTTCCGATTCGTCGTCGTCGCGATATTCGCCGCCGAGGGTCAGGCCCACGATAGCCGTGGCGCCTTTCGACTTGATGACGCGGCGAAGCGGGACAGAGCTCTCGCTCCGCAAGGCCTCCATCAGCAGTTCCGAATGGGTGACGATTCAGATGTCGGCGCGGCTTGAGGCCTTGGCGATCAGCCGGGCCAATGGCGCCAGCAGCGACGGATGCAAACTGGTCTCGGGTTCGTTCAGCGCGATGAACGGCGGGAGCCGATAGCCCATGAACACCGCGAGCAGGCAGATGTATTTCAGCGTCCCATCGGATAGTTCATGAGCCCTGAACGGCCGCGGCATATCGCCTCGATGCTTTCGGACTTGATCATCGGTTCGCCGGAAAACGCCGCCGCAAGCGGGGCGGGAAATCCGATCTCAATGGAATATTTGAGACGGTCGAACTTGGCCGACAACCGCAATCGCCCATCCTCGCCGCGCTTGCGAATGCCGGACCAGCAGACCGAATTCAACCCGCCTTCGTCGGCGATCGTGCGCGTGATCCGCCCGGTCGCCGCGTCGCGCAACAGCGACAAGAACTTGTAGAGATTGGATTTTCCAACACCATTCTCGCCCACAAACACGGACAAGGGGTGGATTGGTATGGAGAGCCGGCGAATGGAGCGATAGTTCGAGATCGCAATTTCGGTCGGACGCATCACATGTTCTCAATCGGCGGGGCTATGTGTGCATTCGCGGCGCGGTGCGGAATACACATTCGCTCAATCCAGGGATGCAGTCTGGATCGACACCTCCGACAAGCAAGCGAACGGCCGTTTGACGTCGCGCGGCGTGGCATCAGTTCTGAAGCAATCAAGACCGGTCCGGCGTTCAGTGGCCGGTCCTTGCCGGCGCCGGCGGCCCATACGCTTCGCCTTCCTTCGCCGCCTTCGGCTCCCGGTCCCCCGCGAGCACGCGCTGCACCGAGACGAAGAACACCGGCACCATCAAGAGCGCCAGGATCACCACCGCGATCATGCCGCCCATCACGATGCTGCCGAGCGCCTGCTGGCTGGCGCCGCCGGCGCCATGAGCAATCGCCATCGGCAGCACGCCGCAGATGAAGGCGAGACCGGTCATCAGGATCGGGCGGAAGCGCAGGCGGCAGGCTTCGATGGTGGCTTCCACCAGCGGCTTGCCTTCCTTGCGCAAGTCTTTCGCGAATTCGATGATCAGGATCGCGTCCTTTGCCGCGAGGCCGATGATCGTGATCAGGCCGACGGTGAAGTAGACGTCGTTGGGCAGGCTCCGCAGCGTCGCTGCGACGACCGCGCCGACGATACCCAGCGGCACGGTGAGCAGCACCGCGAGCGGAATGGTCCAGCTTTCATAGAGTGCGGCGAGACACAGGAACACCACGAACACCGACAGCCCCAGCAGGAACGGCGCCTGCGAGCCCGAGAGCTTCTCCTGGAGCGACTGCCCGGTCCATTCATAGCCGAAGCCACGCGGCAGCCTGCCGGCAAGCCGCTCCATCTCGGCGATCGCATCGCCCGAGGTGAAGCCGGGTTTCGCCTCACCGGAGATGCGCACCGCCGGATAATAGTTGAAGCCTGCGATCTGCGTCGGTCCGCGCGCCCATTCCACCGTGGCAAAGGACGAGAACGGCACCAGCTGGCCGCGACTGTTCTTGACGTTGTAGTTGAGGATGTCCTCGGTCCGCATGCGGTCGCGGGCGTCGGCCTGCACCACGACGCGCTGCATGCGGCCGCGGTTCGGGAAGTCGTTGATATAGTTCGAGCCGAGATTGGTCGAGATCGTGTTGTTGATGTCCTCGAAGGTGACGCCGAAGGCGCCGGCCTTCTCGCGGTCGATCATGAGATTGACCACGCCCGCCTCGGGCAGGCCCTCGATATAGACCTTCTGCAGCACCGGGCTCGCATTGGCCTCGGCAATCAGTTGATCGGCGGCGCGCATCAATTGCTGATAGCCCTTCTGGCCGCGGTCCTGGAGACGGAACGAGAAGCCCGAGGAGTTGCCGAGATTGTCGATCGGCGGCGGCTGCAGCGCCGAGATCTTTGCGTCGCGGATCGACGAGCCCAGGTCGCGGTTGACGTCGTTGACGATCGCGGCGGCGGAATCCTTCGGCCCGCGCTCCGACCAGTCCTTCAACGTGATGAACGCCTGCGCAGTGTTCATGCCCTGGCCGGAGAAGCTGAAGCCGGTGAGGAAGGTGACGTTGTCGACGCCAGGCCGCTGCGCCAGGTATTTTTCCACCTTCTCGATCACGGCCTCGGTGCGGGAATAGGACGAATCCGACGGCGTCTGCACGTCGGTGGTGATGAAGCCCTGGTCGTCGACGGGCAGGAAGCCGCCGGGCAGATTGACGAAGGCCCATGACAGGCCGACCAGCAGCGCGACATAAACCAGCATCAGGCGGCCGGTGCGCTTCAGCGAGAAGCCGACGGTGCGCGAATAGCGTTCCTTGACGCCTTCGAGCATGCGGTTGAACCAGCCGAACACGCCGCGCTTGGCGTGACCGTGACCAGCTGCGACGGGCTTGAGCAAGGTCGCGCACAGCGCCGGCGTCAGTGACAGCGCGAGGAACGCGGAGAAGCCGATCGCGGCGACCATGGTCACCGAGAACTGGCGATAGATGATGCCGACCGAGCCCGGGAAGAATGCCATCGGCACGAACACTGCCATCAGCACCAGTGTGATGCCGATGATGGCGCCCGATATCTGCGACATCGCCTTGCGCGTCGCTTCCTTCGGCGGCAGGCCTTCTTCGGACATGATGCGCTCGACGTTCTCGACCACGACGATGGCGTCGTCGACGAGGATGCCGACCGCGAGCACCATGCCGAACATCGAGAGCATGTTGATGGAGTAGCCGGCGAGCAGAAGCGTGGTGCAGGCGCCCAGAAGCGCCACGGGCACCACGATGGTCGGGATGATGGTGTAGCGGATGTTCTGCAGGAACAGGAACATCACCACGAACACCAGCACCACGGCTTCAACCAGCGTGGTCAGCACCTTCTTGATCGAGGCCTCGACCACCGGCGTGATGTTGTAGGGGATCTCGTAGGAGATGTTGGCCGGGAAGAAGCGCGACAGCTCCTTCATCTTCTCTTCGACCGCGCTCGCGGTCGCCAGCGCGTTGCCGGTCGGCGACATCAGGACGGAGAGACCCGCGGTCGGCTTGCCGTCGAGCCGCGTGTTGAACTGATAGCTGAGACCACCGACCTCGACGCGCGCGACGTCGCGCAAGCGCACGGTCGAGCCATCGGCATTGGCGCGCAGGATGATGGCACCGAACTCATCCGGCGAGGAGAGCTGGCCTTTGACCAGCACCAGCGCGGAGGTGCGCTGGTTCGACGTCGACGGCTCGGCGCCGATGCTGCCCGAGGCGACCTGCGCGTTCTGCGCGGCGATGGCCTTGTTGACGTCGTCCGCGGTCAGCCCATAGCCGACGAGCTTGGCCGGATCGACCCAGACGCGCAGGCTGCGCTCGGTCGAGTACAGCGTGGCGCGGCCCACGCCGGGAATGCGGCGGACCTCGCCCAGCACGTTGCGGATCATGAAGTCGCCGAGGCCGACCTCATCCAGGCTGCCATCTGTCGAGTTCAGCGTGATGATCTGCAGCACCGCGCTGGAGGCTTCCTCGATCAGGATGCCCTGCTGCATCACCGCGCGCGGCAGGCGCGCCTCGACGCGCTTGATGCGGTTCTGCACCTCGACAGAGGCGGCGCTGGTATCGGTGCCCGGCTGGAAGTTGGCGATGATCTCGACCTGGCCGAGCGAGTCGCTGGTCGATTCGAAGTTGAGGATGTTGGCGGCGCCGTTGAGCTCCTCCTCGATCAGCCGCGTGACGCTGTTGTAGAGGTTTTCGGGCGAGGCGCCGGGATAGCTGGTCGAGATCGAGATCGAGGGCGGCGCGATGATCGGATATTGCGCGATCGGCAGCAGCGGCACGGCGATCGCGCCGATCAAGCAGATGAACAGCGCGACCACCCAGGCGAAGATTGGCCTGTCGATGAAGAAGCTCGCCATAGCGCGTTACCGCGTGAGCTTCTGCGCGTGCCGATTGTCGGCGGTCGCGTCCGCTTCCGACCAGGATTGCGGCTTGACCTTGTCGCCGGCCGCGAATTTCTGGAACCCTTCCACCACGACCTTGTCGCCGGCCTTCAGGCCTTCAGTGACGAACCAGACTCCGTCCTGCACGGACCCTGTGCGCACCGCCTGCACTGCGATGTGGTTGTCATCCTTGACGACGAACACTTCGCTGCCGCCACCGCCATTGCGCTGGATCGCCTGCTGCGGCACCGCGATCGCATCGGAATCCAGACCCTGGTCGATGCGGACGCGGACATACATGCCCGGCAGCAGTTCGCGCTTGGGATTGGGGAATTCGCCGCGCAGGGTCACCTGTCCGGTGTGGGCGTCGACCTTGGCATCGGAGAACAGCAGCTTGCCGTCGAGCGAATAGATGGTGTTGTCGTCGAGTACCAGGCGCACCTTGGCGGCATCGGAGGCGATGCGCTCGAGGTCGCCGGTCTCGAAGGCGCGGCGAAGCTGGTTGAGCTCGTTCACCGACTGGGTGAAGTCGGCATAGATCGGATCGAGCTGCTGGATGGTGGCGAGATTGGTCTCGTTCTGCACCGCGAGGGCACCCTCGCTGACAAGGGCCGCACCGACCACGCCGTCGATCGGCGCGCGCACGGTGGCATAGTCGAGATTGAGCCTTGCCCGCGAGAGGTCGGCCTTGCGACCTTCGACCTCGGCATGGGCCTGGCGTTCAGCCGCAATCGCCTTCTCGTTCTCGGCTTCCGGAGCAGCGCGATCCTTGGTGAGGGTAGCGATACGGTGCGCCTGCTGCCTCGCCTGCATCAGCGCGGCCTCCGCCTTGGCGAGCGCAGCTTCGTTTGCCATCACCTCGACCTCGAACGGGCGCGGATCGATGCGGTAGAGCGGATCGCCCGCCTTCACCTCGCTGCCCTGGCGGAACAGACGCTCGACCACGATGCCGGAAACGCGCGGCCGCACCTCGGAGACCCGCGTCGGCGCGATGCGGCCCGGCAGCTC
>NZ_JALBHA010000452.1:0-5374 GCF_023006445.1 Bradyrhizobium sp. SHOUNA76 | reverse complement strand
GAGCGCTGTGAGATAGACGGTCTCGCTGGAACGGTAGACGCCGCGCTCGGCATAAACGAACGCGTCGGCGCCGGCAGGCACCGCGCGGCCGGAGACGCCGCGGTCGGACAGGTCGAAGGCAGAGGACTTCAGGCTGAGAAAGGCATAATCGGCCTTCTCGCCGGTCACGGTGAGCATCGCAGGCGACAGGCCGCCCTCGCCGCGCGCAAGGCCGGCCTCGAACAGCACGTGGCCGGACTCGTCGGTCTTGCGGGTGGCCAGGATCTCGTTGTTCCGGGCAACCAGCCGCACCTCGGCCTTGCCGACCGGATCGGTCGAGGCCAGCGAGTTGACGAACACGTGGATACCGTCATTGGCGGAATAGGCTGCAACTCCGAGATCGGAGACGATGAACCATTGCGTGGCGAGCTGATAATCGTCGTCCGAGCCTGGGCCCTTTGCGGCGGCCGTCATCACATAGACGCCCGGCTGGAGCTCGCCGAGGGCCTGATCGACCGGGAATGCCGTGGTGACGTCCTGATTCAGCGTCATCGCGGTCGCGAGCTCGCCGGTCCAGACCTTGACGCCGCGCTCGCCGCCCAGATCACTGAGCTGATATTTCGACAGCGTCTTCTGGAAGTCGCTGTCGACCACCGTGTTGATCAGGTTGCGGTCACCGATCCGGAACACGTTGATATTGACCGCGGGCGTGTTGACGCTGACCACGGGAATGCCGCGCTGGCCGGTCCTGGGAAGCACATAGGCGCGGCTGGTGAAGCGCACGAAGGGTTTGCGGTCGCGCACATAGACGTTGAACTCGGCCGATTTCGGCAGCCCCTCCTTCACGGTGGACGGCAGGCCGGCGCGCAGATTGATGTTGTAGCGCTCGCCGTGCTTCAGCCCGTCGACGCAGAGCTGCTTGCCTTCGGCCGACAGCGCCGGCTTGTCCTGACCCGCGAGCGCCAGGAACGGGGCAAAGTCCGTGCGCTTTGCCAATTCCTCGGAGAACTGGAAGCAGGCGCGCGGGCTCGCCGAATCCGAGTCCACGGTATAGTCGAGCAGCCGGAAGCCGTGCTCGTCGCGCATCTTCTCATATTGGCCGCGGACGTCGGCGACCTCGCGCATGTCGAGCGAGAGCCGCAACGAATCCAGCGCCGGCCGCCACAGTTTGCGCTCCGACAGCGACTTGCCGAGCACGGCGAGCGCGTCGGCCTCCTCGCCCGAATTGCCGGCGCGCAGATAGGCGATGTAGGCCGCGGTCGAGGCGCGTTCCAGCAGGAAGGTCTGCTCGCTCGAGCTCTTTGGCGATATCTGGAAGATGACCTTGGCGAGCCGCAGCCAGTTGCCGGCGTCTTCCGGCGTGGTCGCCGCGATCTGGCCGAGGACCGACAGGCCGGTGCGATAATCATTACGCCGGAAGGCGGCGTCGGCATCCGTCTTCAGCGTCGCATTGGTCTTGGCGACCGGCCCCGCTTCGCTCTTGATCTGCGCCTCCAGCTTGATCGCGGAATCGGCCAGGTCGTCGCGCTTGAACGCTTTGTCAGCGGCTTGCGCCGCGCTAAGGCCGAGCGCCAGCGCGGCGCAGAATGTGACGGCGCGAACAAGACCGATCATGATGGACTCCCGGAAATCGCGGACAGCCGCCCGCAGGCAGCAGAAATGCGCGGAAAGGTGACAGACTCAAGGCGATGGAACCAAAGGTGCAAATCGTCGCATTCGCCATGGAAAGGCAAGCCCAGAGGAGACCGATCAAGTTATCGCCACGCACGCCGTCCTGATGGCGCAGCGATACCTGACCCGTCGATCGGCGGCCACATCCCGGAAGCTGGTCAGCGTTCCCGGCGATGTGATCCATCGTCCAGTCCGCAGCCGCTCAACCCGGCACCCTGACATGCCACCGTCTCGCTTTGTCGCGGCTCTGAGGAAAACGGTTCGGTTCAGACTTGGCGAAACACGATATTTTTCATATTTGGCATGGTAGATGAACGGCCGGCCCCCAAACGGAGGCTGGCGCAGCGACGGTCCCATAGCTCAACTGGATAGAGTAGCGGATTTCTACTCCGCGGGTTGCAGGTTCGAGTCCTGCTGGGATCGCCAGTCTCATTCTAAGTTCACCGGCCTTCACGAACGCGTGGGTAACCATACGACGGCCTTTGAACCGGGCCGAACAGCCCTATCTAAGCGCGGGGCGAATTGCGCCCGGTCAAGGACTCCGATGCTTCCAGCCGAATGGACGAGAATGGCCATCGCATCTGCGGTGGCAATCGTCGCTATGTCGTTTTTGGCAATCGACGCAGGCGTTGTGAACACCAGTGTGGTCACGAAGCCCATCAAGGTGGCTCAAGCATCGATCATTGGCGCCGCTATGGGCCAGCATCACCTTTCCTTTGCCGTCCAGGAGTGGGCGCGTCCCAACCGCGACAACAACGAAAAGCCGACCTTGGAGCATTGCCTGGCGATCGACTGATCGAGACGCCCTCCTCGCCCTATCGCCAAAATACTCAAGCTTCACCGCCCGCGCACTGATGGGCCCACCACCACCGCGCAATCGCCGCGGTGAGATCGTCCCACATGTCCGTCGGCAAATCCGAGGCCGCCACCCGCACGCTGTATTGGTCCGTGGTCGCGTCGTGAAACCACTCGGTCGCGGCGAAGTCGAAACCGAAGCTGCCGGCGTGGCGGATCGGGAAGCCTTCTGCGCGCAGCTCGTTGCTCATGTCCTCGGCCGCCTGCCGCGCGCTTGCCTCGTCGAGGGGACGCTTGCCCCGGAGGGTAACGTAGAGACCGTGGGTGAAATGGAGTTCGGCCGAGAGCGCCGGGAGCTTCGCAGCAAAATAGCGAGCCATGCTTCGGCTGTTGCGCAAGATTGCCGCTACGCGCCGCTTCGTGAGGGCCAAGTAGGCCGCGCTGCCCACGAAGGGCGGGAAATGCGCCGGCAAGGCCGCGCCGCCGAGCAGTCGCACCGCGTTGCGCGTTTCGGACGCGAGACGTGTCCATTCAGGGCGTCCTGCCCGCTGCCGGGGCTCATTCCCGTGCACGAAGACGGCCGAGCCGAGCCGGCCATATTCCGCCCCGAGCGAATCGAGCTTGTTGTGGCTTCGCACCAGCACCAGCGGAATTCCGTATCGCCGGGCCCATTTCAGGACCCGCCTGATCCGGCCCGAACGGCCGGCGAAGCAGGTCGTATCGAAAACAAGGAGATCGAGACCCGAGCCGTCACTTCGGAGCGCGGCCTCGAAAGCGCCTGCGAGAGAGCAGGAATCCAACAGAAGAATTCGCGGCGAATTCCCCGAAGCACACGCATCGCCCAGCGGCAGGCTCAAAGCCACGAGCCGCAAATGAGGAACAAAGCCCCGGATCAGCTCCAGCGTCTCGCCATAGGAGCCTGGAAGCACCAGGATATCAGCCTTCTCGACAATCTGCGCGGAGGCCAGCAATACGGCGGAGATCGCGGCCATGCCTGAGGCAGTATAGATCGCCGTGCTCGCGCAGCCGCAGTCGAACTCATAGAATGAAGGCCCGCGCACCGTGAGGTCCGCTCGCTGGTAGTCGTAACTGAACTCGAAGGGCCCGCTGACGCGATCGGCCGTATGCGACCAGGCTGTCTCGGTCGCCTTCCAGTCGTGCAGCTCCTGCTCCGCCCTCAGCGCCGCGGTGATCTGGAATTTGGACCTGACGATATCGTCGACGGAACGCGGACGCGCCAGATCAAGCCGATGTCTCAGGCAGTCGTTCAACAGCCTGAGCTCCTCATGCTTCCGTTCCAGATAGGCCTGAATGGTCTCCATGTGCGTCTTGGCAGATCCGATCGGAGGTTCAACGTGCGGAAAGCGCCTTGGGTCCAACGCCAGTCTGCTGCAACGAACAGCGGAGTCGGCAGTTGAGACCTATGCAAGGAGGACAACATGGCTGACATCAGAGAGCACATGAAAATCATCGGCAAGGACGGCGCACATGTCGGCACCGTCGACCGCGTCGAGGGCAACCGGATCAAGCTGACGCGCAAGGACAGCCCGGAAGGTCACAAGGACCATCATCACTATATCGACACCAAATATGTCGGTGCCGTCGAAGGCGACGTCGTCAAGCTGTCAGTGAATGCCGACGCAGTCCCGAAGACGGAAGCCGCCTAAAACACTGAGCCCCTTCGGGGGCTTTCATCGAAACGGGGCACAATAATGCAAAGACAGCGTGGAACGAGATCACGATGGGTACGTTGGAATGCACGAAATCAAGTGGTGCCGACCTCCCAGCCCCGGTCGGCTTTGAAGGGCCCCGTGCTTGTCCCCCGAGCACGGGGCCTTCCCATGTAGATCAACGGGCCGAGCGACCTCGGCCTGTGATCGTCAAATCTCCCCGAGAAATTGCCCTCAGTCCGCCCGCTCGTCGCGCCGATCGCGGGCGAGCTCATTCCAGGCCAAGGCCAGCTGGATCAAGCGTTGCCGATCGACGCCTTCCGATGCCGCAGCCCGCTTCATCGCGGCCTCGGCTTCATGCCGTGGGTCGTACCTGGTACACATGAGGTCTACTCTAGCCGGCCATCTGGACAAGCGCGTGGCAATTTCGTCCGTATGATTGCGGGGTCACGTCACGGTTTCCTGGCTGGACGAGCGCGCGGGCACCCCACCTCACCGTATGCATGCGCTGATTGCGAAGCCGTGAAGATCAGCTTCATTCTTACGATCTGTGAATGGCGTCACAGTCTCGGCCCTGCACCTCGGCTAAACATGGTCTCGACGCTTTCAGGAGCGCGCGAGGACATCGATGGTGTTTTCCGTCATGACACAAGACGCAGCAGCCTCAGCCAACGTCCCGACGCAACGACACAGGAGCGATCTGGTCGGCGTCGCCTATCTCGGGACCATCGGCATCGTGATGCTGGCCTGGATCGCCGGCCTGGTCTGGGGCGCGATTGCGTTCTTCAACTGGCTCGTGTCTTGACGCGAGGGTGATCCGTCCCCCTGCAAGGGTCGCCGCCGGAATCGTGCGCTAGAGCAGGCAGTGCAGCACCTGCCCAAGCTTGATCCCGCCGCAAACGATCATGGCCCAAAGCGCCAAGCTGATCTGGATTGCATCCAGCATGTCTCACGTCCCCGCGAATCATCCCGACATTTTTGTTTTGAGACTTGCGTGAGGCGGCAACGAGCGCCAGCGCCAATTTGACGCAATTACCGGCGCGCAAGAAAAAGGCGGGCCGGGGCCCGCCTCTGCTTCAATCCGGCTTGGAAAGCTCAGTAGCAGGCGCGGGGATCGGCTTGCACATACTGGCCGCTCGGATAGCGGTAGTAGCAAGTGCCCTGCGCCCAATAGTAACCGGGCTGGGATGCGGCGGTGGCGCCCGCGATGGCTCCGGTTGCGCCGCCGAGAACCGCGCCGGCGGCAGCCCCTGTTGCAT
>NZ_JALBHA010000451.1:0-5382 GCF_023006445.1 Bradyrhizobium sp. SHOUNA76 | reverse complement strand
GCCCAGGCCGCCGCCGCGCAGCCGGAAAAGCCGGCTCGCGGTGCCAAGGCGGGTGCCGATCGCACCAAGGACAAGGGCAAGGACGGCGGTTCGACCATCACCTCCAAGATCCGCTCGCTGCTGGTCGGCGCGAGCGTGGTCGTGATCGTGCTCGGCACCTTCAAGATGGCGATGAATCTGCTCGAAGGCAGCGCGCCGCCGGCGCCGCAGGCCATGGAGAATACGTCCAGCCAGCCCGCGCCGCAGGCCCCGCCGCCGGTGATCGAGAACAAGCCCGCCACGCCCGAGCAGGTCACGCCATCGATGACCTCGCCGACGCCGATCGGGCGGCAATCCCAGAACAATTCCGCGCCAGCTCCCGCCGCCAACTCGGCCTCGGTTGAAATTCCGACGGCGCCTGCCACGATGGCGCCCGCACCTGCGACCAACAGCGACGTCACCGGTGCGCTGTCGGGCACGAGCCGCGCCAAGATCGGTCTGATCCAGGTTCCGCCGAGCGAGAAGCTGCCCGACGGCATCGGCGGCCCGGGCCTGCGCACCGCCGCGATGAAGGGCGACGCGACCGCGGCCTACGAGATCGGCCTGCGCTTTGCCGAGGGCAAGGGCGTTGCGACGAATTACGACGAAGCCGCCAAATGGTACGATCGCGCGGCGCAGGCCGGCGTGATCCCCGCGACCTTCCGCCTCGGCACGCTCTACGAAAAGGGCTTGGGGGTGAAGAAAGACGCCGACATCGCCCGCCGCTACTACACCCAGGCCGCCGAGCGCGGCAACGCCAAGGCGATGCACAATCTCGCAGTCCTCGATGCCGACGGCGGTGGACGCGGCGCCAACTACAAGAGCGCGGCGCAGTGGTTCCGGAAAGCGGCCGATCGCGGTGTCGCCGACAGCCAGTTCAACCTCGGCATCCTCTATGCCCGCGGCATCGGCGTCGAGCAGAACCTCGCCGAGTCCTACAAATGGTTCAGCCTGGCAGCCGCTCAGGGCGATGCGGATGCCTCCGGCAAGCGCGACGACGTCGCAAAACGTCTCGACCCGCAATCGCTCGCCGCTGCCAAGCTCGCGATCCAGACCTTCAGCGCCGAACCGCAGCCGGATGATGCAGTCAACGTTCCGGCCCCCAACGGCGGCTGGGACAGCGCGCCGCAGGCGAATGCAAAGCCCGCGCCGAAGGCGGTGGCGACAAAGCGCTCGGCCTCGGCGGCGCATTAAAAGCGAATTGCTTTAGGCAGACAGAGCGAGCCGCGCGCACGGTGCACCTCTCCCGCTTGCGGGAGAGATCGCGGATCGGAGCGACGCGGGTGAGGGCTCTCGCCTCTTGGGGGTTCTCGCTCGAGGAGACACCCTCTCCCCAACCCTCCCCCGCAAGCGGGGGAGGGAGCGCACCTTTGTCGTGACAGCGACTGAGCCCATTCTCATCACGCTGCCTGCCTCATTCACCACGCCCGAAATTCCCGGTCCCTCCCGCGAGCAAATTCCGCTATTGAGGGGCGCGGCAATCGTTCCGATCTTCTCGCGGGCCTTCCGCGATAGTCGATCCGTCTCGCCGGCGCGTGGTTCAATGCAGCTCTATCTTCCAATCGCCGATCTTCCGGTCAACGTCTTCCTGGTGCTCGCCATGGGCGCTGCGGTCGGCTTCGTCTCGGGCATGTTCGGAATCGGCGGCGGCTTCCTGATGACGCCGCTCCTGATCTTCATCGGCATCACGCCCGCGGTCGCGGTCGCCTCCGTCACGAGCCACATCGCGGCCTCCTCCTTTTCCGGCGCGCTGTCTTATTGGCGGCGGCGCGCGATCGATCCGGCGCTGGCGAGCGTGCTGCTCTGCGGCGGCGTGACAGGGACAGCGCTCGGCGTGTGGACCTTCACGCAGCTTCGCGCGCTCGGCCAGCTCGATCTGATGATCGCGCTCTCTTACGTGGTGCTGCTCACCACGGTCGGCAGCCTGATGTTCTCCGAAGGCCTGCGCGCCCTGATGCGGACCCGGCGCGGCGCGCTGCCGCCGCGACGCACGCACAACTGGATCCACGGCCTGCCGCTGAAGATGCGGTTCAAGCGCTCGAAGATCTATCTGTCGGTCATCCCTGTGGTGATCGTCGGCATCATGATCGGCTTCATCGGCGCCATCATGGGCATCGGCGGCGGCTTCATCCTGGTGCCGATCATGATCTACCTGTTGAGGGTGCCGACCTCGACGGTGATCGGGACCTCGATGGTCCTGACGCTCGTCACCATGCTGTTCGCGACCCTGCTGCATGCGGTGACCAACCACCTCGTCGACGCCGTGCTGGCGCTGATCCTGATGGTCGGCGGCGTCACCGGCGCGCAGTTCGGCGTCCGCGCCGGGCAGAAGATCCGCGGCGAGCAGCTGCGGCTGCTGCTCGGCCTCCTGATCCTCTCGGTCGGCGTCCGCTTCGCGATCGAGCTGGTGATCCGCCCCGAAGATCTCTTCACCATCCGTGAGCTCGGAGTGAGCGGATGATGCGCGCAGCTCTCGCACTCCTGCTCGTCCTGCTGCTCGGCTCAGCCGCGCGCGCCGAGCGGCTGATCGTCTCGGTCTCCAACCACCGCGTCACGGTGACACCGAACTATTCCGGTGAGGAGCTGGTGCTGTTCGGCTCGGTCGAGAAGGATGCGACGACGCCCGCCGATCGCACGGCCTATGATCTCGTGGTCACCGTGATGGGCCCGCGCGCCGACATGATGACGCGGCGCAAGGAACGTACCTTCGGGATCTGGATCAACACCGACTACCGGCAGTTCCTGCAGGTGCCGAGCTATCTGGCGCTGTTCGCCAACCGCCCCTTCGACGCGATCACCTCGCCCGAGATCGCGCGGCGGCAGCAGATCGGACTGAACAACGTGCTGCTGACGCAGCGGGTCGGCGGCGATTATGCCGACGTGGTGCCGAACGATGTGTTCCGGTCCGCCTTCATCCGCCTGCGCACCCAGCGCGGACTCTATCGCGAGGATCCGAGCGCGGTGACCTTCCTGACGCCGACCCTGTTCCGCACCGGCATTCCATTGCCGGCGGAGGTGCCGATCGGCACCTATGAGGTGGAGATCAAGCTGTTTGCGAACGGCGCATTCATCGGCAAGACCGAGACCGCGTTCGAGATCGTCAAGGTGGGTTTCGAGCAGTTCGTCGCCACCACCGCCAGGCAGAACGGGCTGATCTACGGCCTCGTCACCGCGGCAATGGCGCTGATGACGGGCTGGATGGCGTCGATCGTGTTCCGGAAGGATTAGCCGCACACTCCGTCATTGCAAGCGCAGCGAAGCAATCCAGACTGCCTCAGCGGAGAGATCCTGGATTGCTTCGTCGCTTCGCTCCTCGCAATGACGCCCGCGGCAGCTACGGCGCCTCGATCACCGTCGGCACGCCCGGCTCCAGCAGCCGCAGCCGCGTTCCGAAACCCAGCACGTCGAACGTCTTGCGGAGATCCTCGCTGTTCTGACGGAAATGCGCCCAGCCTTCTGTGTGGACCGGCACGATCATCGCATCGGGGAAGGCGCGCGCGGTCTCGATGGTGTCGTTGGTGTCCATGGTGAGATGGAATGGCCCGCGCGTCTGCGCGGCGCCGGCGAAGGGCAGCACCACGCCGCATTTGAAGCGGCGCGCGACTTCGGCGACGCCGTCGAACCAGGTGGTATCACCGCTGACATAGACCGCGCTGGTGTCCTTGCGGTTCGAGGACACCACGAAGCCGATCACATCGCCCGACAGCGGTTCGATGCCGGCCGGGCCGTGACGCGCCGGCGTCGCGGTGATGGTCAGCGAATGGCCGTCGCGGTCCTTGATGTGGGCGGTGGCCCAGGGCGCAAGACCCTCGGCATGACCGCCGAGACGTTTGGCACCGGCTTCGGTGGTCAGCACGCGTTTGGCATGCTTCAGGAATTCGCGCCCCGAATTGTCGAGATTGTCCGAATGCTGATCGTGGCTGAGCAGCACAGCATCAACCGGACCGATCGCATCGGGCCTCAACGCGGGGCCGATGGTCTTCTCCAGCTTCACATGCGGCAACTGATAGGCGCCGGGCGCATCGAAGGTCGGATCGGTGAGGAGGCGGAAGCCGTCGATCTCGATCAGCGCAGTCGGGCCACCGATCAGGGTGATGGAAATGGGCATGATGAGTTCCTGTTACGAGACGGGCTTTGCGGGCCGGGTCACCAGATAAATGCCGAGTGCAACCGGAATGATGCCGAGCAGATCGCGGGCCTCGACGTGCTCGCCGAGGACGAGATACGCGAACAGCATGCCGAGCGGCGGCATCAGGAAATGATAAGCGCTGGCTGCGGTCGCGCCGCACACTTTCAGGAGATGGAACCAGAGCCAGTAGGCCAGGATGGAGCCGCCCAGCACGAGGAAGGCGAAGGCGCCGATCAGGCCCGGCGTGACATCGATCGCGTGGATGTCGGCGAAGGTCAGTGCGACCGGCGTCAGCACGATGCCGGCAGCGAGATTCTGCACGCCGTTGCCGATCCACAGGCTCCCCTTCGGCGCGAGCAGCTTGAACAGGATGGTGCCGGCGACGAGCGAGGCCAGCGAAGCCAGCGTGAACACGATGCCATGCAGGGAATCCGTGCCCACCGACAGGCGATGCCAGACGATCGCGGTCACGCCGATGACGCCGAGCAACAGGCCGCCGGCCTTGCGCCAGGTCATGCCTTCGCCGAGCAGCAGGGCCGCTAACGCGGCGGTGAACACCGGATTGGCCGACACGATCAGGCCGCCGAGGCCGGCGGAGACCGATTGCAGGCCGGTGTAGCCGAGCCCGAGATAGAGCGCGTTGTTGGCGATGCCGAGCACGGCGAAGATCGCCGCGTCGCGCCAGGATAGCGACCAGCAGTCGCCTCGGATCAGCGTGGCGCCCAGGATCAAAATGCCGGCGAGCGAGAACCGCGCGGCGAGCAGGATCAGCGGCGGGCAATGGGTGACGCCGATCTTGCCGGCGACGAAGGCGTAGCTCCAGAGCAGGCAGAACAGGCCGATGGCAAGCGGCAGCGTGTTGAAACGGCGGCCGGGAACCGAAATCGAGGGGGCGAGCGACATGCGGGCATTCTCCTGAACCCTCGATCTAGGGAGGCCGCTTGTCATTTGGAAATTAAATGATTAACTCCTTGTCAGTGGTTTTTCGAATGGAGACGGCCATGCTCGATCTCGAACTGCTGCGCAGCTTCGTCTCGGTGGTCGAGGCCGGCGGCTTCACCCGCGCCGGCGAACGTGTCCACCGCACGCAGTCGACCGTGAGCCAGCAGATCAAGCGGCTGGAGGAAGACGTCGGCCAGGTGCTGCTGCATCGCGACGGCAAGAACGTGCGCCCGACCGAGGCCGGCGAGCGGCTGCTGTCCTATGCGCGGCGGCTGCTCTCGCTGGCTGAGGAG
>NZ_JALBHA010000450.1:0-5400 GCF_023006445.1 Bradyrhizobium sp. SHOUNA76 | reverse complement strand
GGCGGCCTCTGGAGCGCGGAAGCGTGCCTCTATCTCGCCGCCGCCGTGTTCGGCGTGCAGGCGCTGGTGATCTGGCTGTCGCCGGCGGTGGCGCTGGACCGGCAGCCGGACATGGTGGGGGATGAGGTGGCGGCACGGTGTTAGGCACAGCCGTCATTGGGAGGAGCGTAGCGGCGAAGCAATCCAGAATCTTTCCGCTGAGGGATACTGGATTGCTTCGCTGCGCTCGCAATGACGGAGTGTGTTGGGGCCGCCCGGCTAACTCGCCAGATAGCGCTCGTAGCTTCCCGTCACCGGCTCGCTCGCATCGACCTCGGGATCGAGCGTGTAGAGATCCTGCGCGCGGCCGATGCCGCGCAGGGCGTAGCGGCCGGTGGAGACGAGATAGCGCCGCCCAGCGGCATCCAGGCCCTTGTAGAACTCCGCGGAGGCCAGCAACTCGCGGTCGACCGAACGGCTCATCGAGGCGATGCGGCTGACCTCGTTGACGGTCGGGCCGACCACCGTGAAGTCGAGCCGGTCCTCGCTGCCGATATTGCCGTAAAAGACCTGGCCGACATGCAGGCCGATATAGGCTGACGTGGTGGGACGGCCATCGGCCTCGCGCCGCTTGTTCAGCGCCGCGACGTTCTTGCGGAACAGGTGCTCGGCGCGAAGCGCCGCGCGCCGTGCGTCGGCCATGTCCTCGCCCCAGAACATCGCGAGCACGCCGTCCCCGATCAGCTTGAGCACGTCACCGCCGGCATCGTGGATGGCGTCGATCACGGCCTGCGCATAATCGTTGAGGAACGGGATGATCTCGTCAGGGCCGATGCTCTCGCTGATCCCGGTCGAGCCGCGCAGGTCCGAATACCACAGCACGGCGTTGATGCGCTCGGTCACGCCGCGCGAGATGCGCCCGCGCAGCACCTGCTCGGAGGCATCGCGGCCGAGATAGACGCGGCCGAGCGTGCGCACGATGTCGACCTGCTGCGCCGACTTGATCGCGAGCCCCAGCACCGGCACGAGGTCGCGCAGCGCTTCCAGCTCGGCTTCGCTGAATCCACTGTCGCGCCGCGTGGTCCAGCAGGAGTAAAGACAGTCCATCAGGCCGAGCGCGCCGTTCTCGCCGAAGCGATGCACGAAGGCGAGATAATGCTTGTGACCCTTCTCGGCGAGCTCGCCGATCTGCGAGAAATCCATCGATGGCGCGTCGGCGAGATCGATCACCATCTCGTCGTCGCCGTTCTCGAGCATGTGGAAGAACACCGAGCGGCGCCAGCTCTTGGCGGCGTCACCGTCGGCGGTCGAGCCGTATTCGAACGCGTCGCTCTCGTTGCTGGCACGGTCGCTCCAGCGAAAGCCGCGGCCCTCATAGATCGGATGCAGCGTGTCGATCACGACGAGCCCGCGCGACAGGTCCAGCCCTTCGGCGCAGCAGCGCTCGCAGAAGCCGCGGAGCAGTTCGTTTTCGGGGAGGCCCGTGAGCCCCTGGCCGGTGAGCCAGTTCATCAGCGCAAGGCGCGAGGTCAATTGCATGCGCCATTATGGCGTGCATTCGTGACGAGCGGAAGGCCACGCGCGAACCTCGTGCATCCGAGGCTCCCGCCCACAGCAGGTCGAATATGCCGCAGCCGGTGTTGACGCGCTATCATGCCGGCTGCAAATGGAACCGATGACAACGCCGACCACAAATACAGGAATATGAGCCAGCGCCAGCTTCCGATCATCCTGGCGCTCGGCACCACGCAGACGCTGGCCTGGGCGTCCAGCTATTATCTGCCGGCGCTGATCGCCGATCCCATGGCGCGCGACCTCGGCGTCTCCTCCAACTGGATCTTTGGCGCGTTCTCGGCCTCGCTGGTGATCTCGGCGATGCTCGGCCCGCGCATCGGGCGGCAGATTGATCTCGTCGGCGGCCGGCAGGTGCTGTCGGCCTCGAACCTGACGATTGCCGCCGGCCTCGCGCTGCTTGGCTTCGCGCACTCCGTCCCGGTGATGGTGTTCGCCTGGCTCGTGCTCGGCATCGGCATGGCCATGGGGCTCTACGACGCCGCCTTCGCCGCTCTGGGCCGCATCTACGGCACCGAGGCACGCGGGCCCATCACCGGCATCACGCTGATGGCGGGCTTTGCCTCCACTGTCGGCTGGCCCCTCACCGCCTGGGGCCTCGCCCATATCGGCTGGCGCGAGACCTGCTTTGCCTGGGCGGCCGCCAACATCCTGATCGGCCTGCCGCTCAACTTCTTCATGCTGCCAGTGATCAAGGGCGCCAGGCAGGCGGCGGCCACGGCCGAGAAGCCGCATCTGCCGCTCGACCGCACCATGCTCCTGCTCGCCTTCATCTTCGCGGCGGTCTGGACCGTCACCGGCGCCATGGCCGCGCATTTTCCGCGTATCCTGGAGACGACAGGGGCCACGCCGGCCGAGGCGATCGCGGCCGGCGCATTGATCGGCCCGGCCCAAGTCGGCGCACGCATGTTGGAGGCCGGCTTCCTCAGCCGTTTCCATCCGCTGTGGTCGACGCGGCTCGCCTGCCTCACCCACCCGATCGGCGCGGTGATCGTGGCGATCTTCGGCGGCGCTGCGGCAAGCGCCTTCGCGCTGTTCCACGGCTCCGGCAACGGCATCTTGACGATCGCGCGCGGCACGCTGCCGCTGTCGATCTTCGGCCCGAAGGATTTCGGCTACCGCCTCGGCATCATCGGTGCCCCGGCACGGATGGCACAGGCGGTGGCGCCGCTCGCCTTCGGCCTGCTGATCGACCTCATGGGCGCCAGGGTGCTGATCGTCTCCTCCGCGCTCAGCCTGTCGGCGCTGGCCGCGCTGTTCCTGATCCGCACCAGGCCGCGGCCGGATTGACGGCACCGGAGCTTTCGCGCACAAGCGGGCCATGAGCGAAGACGCCGGCCCGCCCCGCACATTCAAAGGCATCCTGCGCTGGGCGACCACGCCGCCGCAGGCCTGGGGCGTCTACCTCCTCGCCCTCCTCTTGATCTGGCTGCTCTCGTTCTATGCCGGCACGCTGAAGCCGAAGAGGACGCCGGTGCCGAGCCCGCCCAACGTGACCGCGCCGAAGGGCTGATCCGCGCCTCAGTCGTAAAACTCCGGCGCCATCTTCTGGCTGTCGCGCTGGGCCTTGTCGTGGTTGATCCAGAGCTGCCCTTTCTCCTTGGCGAGCGTGTCGGCGATCTTCTGCATCGAGGCCGCGCTCTGGTCCTTGTCGACGTTCATGCCGGGCACGCGGCGGTTGTCCCAATTGTCTTTGAAGTGCACGGCATCGCCCGACAGCACCACGGCGCCGGTCTTCGGCAGTTTCACCAGCAGCGACTGGTGTCCCGGCGTGTGGCCGGGCGTCGACAGGATGGTCACGCTGCCGTCGCCGAAGACATCCTTGTCGCCGTTAAGCAGCTCGACCGGGTGCGAAGGCTTGAAGCGCGGTGCGTTGTTGGCGCCGGGCCAGTCATATTCGGCCTTCTGCACGTAAAGCAGGGCCTGCGGAAACAGCTCGACATTGCCAGTGTGATCGGGATGCGTATGTGAGACGGCCATCGCCTTGACGTCCTCCGGCTTGAGGCCGAGCTGTTCGAGCTGGCTGGCCAGCGTCTTCGGCCGCCGCCAGGTGACGGCCTTGGGGTCGGCCGGCACGAGACCGCCAGGCATGGAAGCGACGGAATCGGCAATGCCGGTATCCCACAGGAACCAGCCCTTGCTGTGCTTGACGAGATAGCAGCCGTCGACGAAGTCCATCGTCT
Source organism: Bradyrhizobium sp. SHOUNA76 (assembly GCF_023006445.1). Taxonomy (NCBI): domain Bacteria; kingdom Pseudomonadati; phylum Pseudomonadota; class Alphaproteobacteria; order Hyphomicrobiales; family Nitrobacteraceae; genus Bradyrhizobium; species Bradyrhizobium sp. SHOUNA76. The sequence goes on along the minus strand of NZ_JALBHA010000450.1, from coordinate 1,666 downwards.
TGCCCTCGTTCAGGCCGGGCGTCCAGCGCGAGATGTCGCCGGCGGTGCCCTCGCCGCAATTGAGGACGTAGAGCCTTTCGACGCCGGACTTTTCCGATTGCGCCAGCGCCGCGGGGCCGGACAGGGTCAGTGCAGCGATAAGGAGAGCGAGCTTGGTCCTGTGCATCATTGTTCCTCCCTTGCAGCCATGCAGGCCGACCGAGGAACAACCCCGGCCGCGCCGCAGAATTCCGGTCTCGTCAATGCGGGCAGGTCTCGACCTCCACCGTGACGTGGCTGAGGCCCTTCAGCCCGGCGAGCCGCCGCTTGTAAGCGGCCGGCTGCTTCGGCTGGTCCGACACCACCGAGAGCAGCACGGCACAATGGCCGGGACCGACCTGCCAGAGATGGAGGTCGGTGACGCGGTCGTCGCCGACCTCCATCCGCGAGCGGATCACCCGCTCCAGCTTCTCGTCGGCGCGCACGTCGAGCAGCACCGCACCTGACGACTTGACGAGGCCGAACGCCCAGCTCGCGATCACCGCGCTGCCGATTAGGCCGACGGCGGGATCGGCCCAGACCCATCCCGAATACATGGCGACGGCGAGCGCTGCGATCGCCAGCACCGAGGTCGCGGCATCGGTCATGACATGGACATAGGCCGCGCGCAGATTGTTGTCGTGATGGTGATGGCCGTGGTGATCATGGTCATGATCGTCGTGATCGTCATGCGCATGGCCGTGCTCGTGACCGTGATGGTGATGATGGTGGCTGTCGCGCAGCAGCCACGCGCTGGCGAGATTGACGCCGAGGCCGAGTGCGGCCACCGCCATCGCCTCGCCATAGACGATCGGCACCGGATTGATCAGCCGCAGCACACTCTCATAGGCGATCTCGACCGCGACCAGGCCGAGGATGATCGCACTGGCGAAGGCGGCGAGATCGCCGAACTTGCCGGTCCCGAAGGTGAAATGCGCATTCCCGAGGTGCCGCCGCGCGAACCGATAGGCGAAGGCGGCAATGCCGAGCGCCGCCGCATGCGTGCCCATGTGCCAGCCGTCGGCCAGCAGCGCCATCGACCCGAACAGCGAGCCGGCCACGATCTCGCCGACCATCATGACCAGCGTCAGCACGACCACGAGCCAGGTGCGCCGCTCGTTCTCGTCGTGCTTTTCGCCCAGGAAGGCGTGGTCGTGGGTCCATTGTTCGATGGAATGGGAATGCATCGAATTCTCCAGAAGATTCAGGTCGCTCGTCACGCAATATAGACCGGCCAGCGCCAATTCTCGAAGGTCCATCGTTCTCGCGGATTGACAGTGCTTCTTAGTTTCGCTGTAATCTGCCCCATGGGGATTTGAGCGATCTCCCCACGAGGCGACAGGCCCAAGCATCGCGTCCCGTTCAATTCTTGCGAGGACGCAACATGTCTACATTCACAGCGATATCGTCTGACAAATTGGCACGGCTGATCGGCACGGCGAACGGTCCTGCCCTGATCGACGTTCGGACCGAGGAGGATTTTGCCGCCGACCAGCGGCTGATCCCGGGCTCCATCAAGCTCAGCCACGACAAGGTGACGGACTGGGGCGGCGCATTCGCCGGCCGCCGCGCCGTGGTCTCATGCTTCCGCGGCGAGAAGCTCGCGCAGGGCACAGCGGCCTGGCTGCGCCAGCTCGGTGTGCAAGCC